>SCSO01000098.1 GCA_004297865.1 Legionella sp. | reverse complement strand
CCTTCATCCGGAGCTGTTAAAATATGGAAGGATTGCTCGGAAATAGGAGCATCCTTTATCTCATTTTGAAAATGATCCCATTCGCTATCAGTAAAATTAAAAAATCTTACAATAAGTGGGGATTGCATCCGTTTAGGCAACTCACCAATAGTTACTTCGTTATTGGGGAGCGGTAGCACATCATATTTCAATTTTCTCACTAAAGAGGGAAGCCCGTTAGTACTAACCGGATTAATCTGGTAGGTATTTTTCTGGCTCCCCTTATCAAAAAAAGTATATCTTAAGTAAAAAAGCGGAGAGGTATATAGTGTCCGGATGGCTGAATCCAGTAAATGTAGTGTTGCTAATTGATTCACGGTAATGGTATTACGTTGCAAACTTAACAAGGCGGCGAGGAACGTAATTCGGGTAGTACTATCATTTCTAACATACTCGTTTCTAGCTAGTTCTTGCCCAAGTTCATTAGCCCGACTTATCACTTCAGGAGTTTTTAATTCAGCGAGAGTTTCCTCTCTGAGCTCGGGGTTTAAGGATTTTACTAATTGCCAATACCCTGGGGATGTATAACCTTTAACATCATTTTCTGAAAAGGAAGGGGCAGGAGGTATCGATTTATTTTGATTAGATGTATCTTTGGTCGTCTCAAACATTATACAGCTTGGTTGATTTTTATAACGGTATTATAACCGATTTGAATTGCGCAACAAGTCTTAGGGGATTGGCTCGGTTAATGAAGCATATATTTTATCTGGGAAGCAAGTATTTAAAACTAAAACACATCAACATTGCTATACAAATTACTTTGGTTCGTATCCAGAATAGTCAAAATAAAAACATAAATAAATCAGTGAGTTGCGATGTGATAATTTATCAATTACTGCCTAGAACGGCCTCAATCAACTGGAATACAATCTCAGTTCGTTACAAATCGGTGACACTGTAATTTAGAATAGTAGGGCGGATATACCTCTCTTAAATCTCAAGGCAAAAAACCATTATTTTGACATGTACACTATAATTGTGTACACTATATATAAACAATAATAAAGGATTGGTTTGGAAATTTATGATGTTGTGTTAAGGAAGAAGCTTGGTGTTGAATTAAGAAAACTTCCGAAACATATTATTGCTAAGTTAACGGGATGGGTTAATGCGGTAGGGCATTATGGTTTGAGTGAGGTCAGAAAAATTCCTGGCTATCATGATGAACCTTTACAAGGAGAGCGTAAAGGTCAGCGCTCAATCAGGCTTTCAAAGTCTTATCGTGCTATTTACGTTATTGGTAAATCCGGACAAATGGAAATTGTCGAAATTATTGAGGTAAATAAACATGATTACTAAAAATACCCAAGAAACATTAGATTATCTTGAAAAGCTAATGGAAGAAAAATTAACATTAGGCTCATTTATTCTGGCAATTCGTCAAGGTGAAGAATTAAGCCAAGTTGAATTTGCGAAAATACTTGGCGTATCAAGACAGGTTTTATGCGATATAGAGCGTGGAAGAAGAATTATTAGTCCTAAAAAGGCTGCTGAATATGCTGAGCTCTTAGGTTATTCAAAAAAACAATTCGTGCAGCTTTGTTTGCAAGATATGGTGGATCGAGATCATTTGGGGTTGGTTGTTGAAATAGAGACTGCGGCCTAACAATCAAAGACTTAGAGGGTCTTGCTTTTTGCTTTTGTATTTGTGCGAGCAAGATTGGTTGATTTTGACCCTAACTACACTTCGATTCGAAATCAGTGGGCTTTGGTAGAGAAGGATAGATTCGTCTGTC
>SCSO01000097.1 GCA_004297865.1 Legionella sp. | reverse complement strand
CATCAGGCTTAGGCCCCGATTGAAACATACAACAATTTTTAAGGTAATTTATGAAAATCGAATCATTCGCTTATAATAGAAGTGCTCATCAAGGTTATCCTGAAATTATAAGTAACGCTCAAGTGTCATCACGCCTTAAATTACGTAATTTTACTATAACAGTTAAGGGATTAAAGGGGTTTAACTTTTCCTTTAAAATTGTGTGCACACCTGAGGAAACCTATTTCGGAGAGACATTGAGTACTACAGGAATCTGTTTTATAACGGATCCTGCCAATGTCAGTAAGAAGATTGATATTATCGAATTTCTTAAACTACATGCAAAAATGTATGAAAATATTAATAGCTTTCTTACTCTATTTCAGTCTGAAAGCACAGCAAATTGTATGCTCAGTACCCCACCCTCTGATGCTCGAATTCCTGATCTTGAAACCCAGCCTCAGGAGTTGTCACTTGACATTATGCAGAGTGAATCAGATAAACCTTTACATAGATTAGATAATCAACTCTCTGCTAAAAGTTTCTTTTCTAAAGCACCAGAGAAAGAAGATATTGCTGAATGGATTAAACAACAATTGGTACCCAATTACACCTCCAGTTCGGTTCTGTTCGGGACAACCAATAACGACAGCATTAATATCACAGCGAATATTCCCACGCTGATTTTAACTGACGAAAATAACATTCAGTACATTTATACTAATGTCTCCTTTTCTCAAGCAGCCAATATTCCCCTATCCAAAAATAATTTAATTTTCGAAAAACTTGAGACTAGAGAATTGGAATCTGGTTCTGCTTTCATCTTTAAATGAACTAGGGTCTCTTTGAAATGCATCAATGAAATTAAGCAATTATTCACCCAACTGGCTTGATCCTCAGCTTTTAAACTAATTTATTATTTTTAAATAATGTTTAATCGACTCTATCTGTTGCTTGATAGATGCCATTCCATCAACCACTAAATTAGCTTGAGTTTTAAATTGAGTATCGTCGAATAAAGGTCTTGATTGGTTGAGATAAAAAACCAATTCTTCAATCAGTTCGGCTTTGGTTGTACTATTTTCTTTGTAATCTCTAAGTAACCATCTGCATAGTGAAACATCAAGTGGTACGTCGATATGAATCCACGTATCGATATACGCTCCAGTTTGTGTATGAAATCGTCCTAAAGGAGCATCAAAAATAACATACTCTGTAGGGTTAAGAGCAATCTTTAATGTAGGATGAATCGTTGATTGTTTAATTTTAAGGCATCGAAGGATGCTTGCTAGCTTCTGATAATCCCATTCAGCATAATTTTCTCCACGTTTGTACCAATCAATATAGTCCTCTGGTCCTTTTGAAATCTCATCAAAATCATCCCAACAAAGAAAAGTACTATGCAACTCTTTTGCGAGAGCCATAGTAAGTGTTGATTTTCCAGCGCCCATATTCCCACTAATACCAATAATGTGAGTTGTCATAGATATACCTTTAGCCTAATTTAAGTTTCTTACTTTACGTGTTATCAAATGGGGGTTTTCTCTCGAATTTCAATAAGCCAAATTATATTGTCGATTTTACTCGCAGTTTTTTTGCTGCACGAACTAGGTCTGTAACTTGTTCGTGAAAGTTAGGAATTTGGGACTCCAAATCCTTAATAGCCTGCTTTGGTAAAGAAGTTTCCATTTCATCTTTTTAATTATCCAATTGTTGGAAACTCAAATTCCTTCGCTGGTTTTAGTTTCGAGCAGTAATCAGGTGGAACAACGTGCTGGTGAATAAGATTAATAAATTGTTGGTTGCTCTTTAGTTCATGTAGTACACCCAAAATCATTTCTTGGTGAAAGTTACTCATAGGAGCAAGATTGGTTGAATAAGAAAAATATACATCTAGACAAGGCACGTACACGATCATTGAGGTATAGCCTGTAGTAAGTCCTGGTGTAAACCAAACAAGTCCTTCAGGTGTATTCATACGAAACGAGCCAAAACTATAGCCAATTCCATTGAAAGAATTAAGTGTTTTACCAGTTCTGGTATCTAGCCAGTGAAATGGAATGCGACTATTATAAAAATACTTTTCCCAGCGGGTTAGATCATGAGTTGTTGATACAATAGCGCCAGCTGCTTGTATCCATGAACCATTAATTGCAGTCCTATCTACTCTTTGCCCAGCATTTTGCCAATATCCATGTGCCATTTTTTCCATAATATTTTGCGGATAAGGGCTTATTAGATAATACGTATGTTTTAAAGCGACAGTATCGAAAAGGTCTTTCATTACCTTTTCAACGGGCTGTTTTGCTAATTTTTCTAAAATCATACCTAAGAGAACGTAATTCGTATTGGAATAACGCCAAGCTGTTCCTGGAGAAAAATCATTGGAACGTTTATAAGCTATATTAACTAACTCATGAGCCTGCCAGGTATCTTGAGCATACACTTTTTGCCACCATCCCGGTGACCTAATATAATCAAATATACCACTAGTTTGATTAACTAATTGCTCTATGGTTATATTTTTCCATTTCGGATATTCCGGAAAATACTTACCTAATTTGTCGCTAAGTCTAATATGTTTATTGTTGATTTCTCTTGCAAGCAAGAGAGCTGTAAATGTTTTAGTAACACTTCCAACTTGAAATAAGGAATTTGAATCAATTGCTGTTTTGCCTATCGTTGATCTTGTTCCAGCGGTAAATGTGATTGCTGACGACTGATTAGGTAATAGAATAGACAAACTCAAGCCAGGCAGATTGAATTGATCTTTTTCTTTGTTCACAAACTTCTGTAATGAATTATATTGTGAGCTGCCATAACACAATGAAAATGGGAGCAATATAAGAGTTACTACAATTTTTTTAATCAAAATTTTCATATTTCCAACTGAGTGAACCAGTAAAATCTAAGAATGAGGCGCAATAGCAACTATGGTGATTTAGATAGATTAAACAATAAGTGTTAGGCTATGCTCTAATAACTCAATCTGCTCATTCAAATTGCTCATTAAATTCTGCCAATACACTGGGGTGTTAAACCACGGAAAACTCACCGGAAAGGCAGGATCGTCCCAACGTTTCGCAAGCCATCCAGAATAATGAATCATACGGAGGGTTCTTAAAGGTTCAATTAAATGCCGTTCACGAAAATTAAAATCACGAAATTCCTCGTAGCTTTGTACTATTTTCTCCAGCTGAATTTCCATGTGTTTTGCATCACCAGAAAGCAGCATCCAAATGTCTTGAATTGCAGGTCCCATAAGGCAATCATCTAAATCAACAATATGGGGGCCGGAGTCTCGCCAAAGTACATTGCCTGCATGACAATCCCCATGCAACCTAATGAGATCCACTTTACCGAAAGCTGTAAATACTTGGGTAAGTTTTTCTAAAACGGTTTCCGTCGTTTTGCAAAAATTCGGTTTTAAATAATCAGGAATAAAATCGTGTTCTAAGAGAAACTGATACGGTTCTTCTCCATAGCTTTGAATATTTAATTGAATGCGATGTTGAAATGATCGAGTGGCGCTCACCAGATGGAGTCGTCCTAAAAAACGACCCATCCATTCCAATTGCTCATTATTATCTAATTCCAATCCATGACCACCATGACGACTGAAAACAGCAAATCTGAAATTACCGTAATCATGTAAGCTTTGATCATGAATAATTAAGGGAGGAATAATTGGAATTTCATGTTGCGCTAACTCCAGCGCGAATTGGTGCTCTTCTAGAATAGCAGCAGATGTCCAGCGTTTGGGTCTATAAAATTTTGCAATAATGGGTGCAGAATCCACAATCCCTATTTGATAGACACGATTTTCATAGCTGTTAAGTGCGAGTAAGTTGCCAGTACAATAAAATCCCAGACTTTCAACTGCATCCAAAATGGCACTTGGATCAAGCTCAGCAAAGGGAGTTTGGTTCTCTTGATTCAAATGCGAATCCTATAACTGTTTTGTAAAAAAAGTGATTATACCTCTAATCGGTTAAATATCCCCTACTTTTTGCCTCATACTATCCCCTCTTTCGAACTCTAACCACTAACGAATTTCTTAACTACACTCTTCACCATACGTACGAATCGTAAAGGAGTGTCATTAGGTAACATGAACACTTCTTCAGAGATAGCCTTATAATTCTCCACACTATAAAATTTAACACCTGGGAGGGTAGCCATCATTTCTAACTTGGTAAATCCATTTGAAGAGGCTTCCTGTTCGCAATGTTGAAGTAATAAACGTCCTAAACCTTGTCTCGCGAATTGGGGATGGATAAAAAAGGCTCTTATTTTTGCGGCTTCTTTGGAAGGATCTAAATATTGTGGTTCTTCTCTTCCCGAATATTGATTACCCCCAAATAGAGTTTTACGTTTACTCCATCCGCCACAACCGGCTATTTGACCATTTTTTTCGATGACAAAATAGGTTTTATCACTCAATAATTCGCTATCGACTCCAAACACGTATTGGATTGCTCCATCTATTTCTTGGGCAGAATAGTCCTC
Organism: Legionella sp.; assembly: GCA_004297865.1. Taxonomy (GTDB): domain Bacteria; phylum Pseudomonadota; class Gammaproteobacteria; order Legionellales; family Legionellaceae; genus Legionella. The sequence continues at coordinate 2,189 of SCSO01000097.1, read as the reverse complement.
ACGGCTTAATTCTTTTGCGGATAAAGCAATTAATTCATTTAGTATATGCACTTCGTTGATATGCGCGAGTCTTATGCTAATCATGATGCTTCTCATTCTATTTAAAAGTAGCGCAGAATATCATGAAACAAAAATAAATAAATTGCTTTAAGATTAACGTTTATTGTCTGATGATTTGCTGACCGTGACCTCTTGAGTAGTTGAGTTGGAGAGTTTTTTATTCACCCAAGCAGTTAAATCATCACTGAAACGAAATATAAGTGATGCAAATAAAAGAGTTATTATGGTGGCTTTGATGACTGCCCATCCTTTGTTTCTAGATTTAAGAATATAATAAAAAAACAACCAACCAGCGATTATTGCTAGAATTTTTATAATGAGCATGGGCATCCCTGTGATTAATATGAGTATATTTAAGATTAACAGATTTTAACTCAATAACAACAATTGCTCTTTATTGAGCCTATTTTTCAAATAACTCTGCAAAATTTGATACGCATCAAAATCATGCGTGATATTGGAGTTTATAGAATCTTTCAGGTCTTCCTGTCTTTGGACTGTTCCCAAGTGTCGCCATTGATTAAACACTAAAAAATGGCTGATTTTATTTATGGGACATGTCTCTTGTATCGCTATTGAACCAGGATACGGCCATTGTTCTAGTTTTAAATCATCTAAAGCTTCGTGGACACGGGCATTGTATTCGGCTGCATCCTCTTCTTGTATGCAAGCTCCGTGACAGCGTTTCAGTTGATAGGAAAAACAGCTGGTTTTACTTTGTTCTAAACTACAGAGTTTGGGACATAATTCGAAATCTCTGGTTCTTTCTAATAGATTTGCTTTCGCTGCAGCAATACTTCTAAAGGAGCCATATAAATCTTTGATTTCGTCGGGATCACATAGTTTTCGAACAATTTCCACTTTTAAATAATCTTCCTGCTCTACTAATTTAAAACCCACCACTGTATTTTTTCGACGTAACTTACGATTGTATAAAGGCATTTTTTCTTTGATTAATGCAGATTCTAAAAGCAAAGCACTGAGCTCTCCTGCCGTAGGAATATATTCCACTCGTTCAACTTGTTGTGCCATAGCAAATTCGGTACCGCTAGAATGATCACCCTGAAAGTGCGACATAATGCGTTGGCGCAAAGTAACACTTTTTCCAATGTATAAAGGGAAATTCGATTTAGCGCCAAAAAATAAATATACCCCAGGTGAATCAGGAATCTCTTGAATATTGGTAGTTAGCTTAGAAGGCAAAGCCGATTGCGAATAACATTGCTTGGCAACAGCAAGAATCTCTTCGCAGGAAAATCTCACAAAAGACTCACTTAAGAGTTGATATAAAGTGTCCACATCGCCTTGGGCTCGATGTGCGGCAGGATTTTCAATAGAAAACTCACTGGCTAAAACTTTTAAATTATATTTCTTAAACTGCGGATAAAGTTGTTTAAATAATTTGATCGTACATAAAACAGGAAGTCTTAAACTAAATTCCGATTCTTTAAATGCATTTTTTAAAAAACCAAAATCAAAACGTGCATTATGCGCCACCAACACTGTGCCATCTAAAAGTGTAATGAGTTCTTCAGCTATCTCTGCAAAAGATGGTGCATTTTTTACCATACTATTTGAAATGCCCGTTAATTGAGTTATTAACGCAGGAATGGGCTGTTGAGGATTGATAAGACTATGCCAGGTGCGTTCAATGCCTTCTTCGGTAAGTAGCATCACTGCAATTTCAGTAATTCTATCATGCAACACATTAAGACCAGTGGTTTCTATGTCAACAATTGCCCAGCGAAACTGCATGACAGCCCCTTACATCAATTACAAAATGCGATTATAGATTTATTTAAACCAACATGCAGCTGGTGGATTAGCTATTTATTCCACGATTTACTATAGTTATTTAAGAAGTGTAATAAAATTAAGGTATTATGGACAGTGAAGAATTTGCCAATATCCCCTTACGATACATTACCGATTCAACTCCCGGTATTTCTCGCAAAAAGTCCCGCACGGGATTTACCTTTTATCTTGCAGACGGCACTCGCATCACCGATAAATCATTAATTGCCCGAATAAATGCATTAGCTATTCCTCCCGCTTACACAAAAGTATGGATTTCACCCTCAGCCAATAGCCATCTACAAGCGACGGGGTTCGATAGTAAAAATCGGAAG
>SCSO01000096.1 GCA_004297865.1 Legionella sp. | reverse complement strand
ACCTGAACACCATCGGGAATTTATGCGTGAGTCAGCAGTAGCCTATCTGTCGAAAAAAAGAGTGTATCAATGGCGTAAAAAGCAACGATTTCATGATCTGGCTATCTTAATAGACCCTACTGAACAAAATGCACCTTCTAACAAAAAGGCTTTAGAAAGGTTTGTCGCTTCAGGAGAAGAGTTGGGACTCAACGTTGATCTTATTGATAAGAGCGAAAGTAAAGGCATTGCCGAATACGATGCTTTATTTATTCGCGCCACCACTTCCGTTAACCATTACACTTACCGCCTAGCACGGCGTGCCGTACAAGAAAATTTAGTGGTTATTGATGATCCACAATCTATCGTAAAATGTACTAATAAGATTTATTTGGCGGAACTGTTAAATACTCATCAAATCATGACGCCACGAACAACCTTTATCAATAGATACGATGAGAAATTACCGGAAATTCAGTTTCCCTGTGTGTTAAAAAAACCTGACAGTGCATTTTCCCATGGAGTGGTGAAAATTGATGATGAAAAAGCTTTAGAAAAATCGTTGAGTCAATTTTTTAAAACCTCCGAATTGGTGTTGGTACAACCTTTCATTCCCACTGAATTTGATTGGCGCATCGGTATTCTTGATCAAAAACCTCTTTTCGCTTGCCGTTATTTTATGGCTAAAGGCCATTGGCAAATTTACGACTGGCATGCAACTCATGATCGCAAAGAAGGTGATCATGAAACTATTCCTGTAGGTGAAGTGCCAGAGGCTATTATTAAACTCGCACTGAAAGCCACCAAATTAATTGGTCATGGACTATATGGTGTCGATATTAAAAGTAAAGGCAATTTACATTATGTGATAGAAATTAATGATAATCCTAATATAGATGCGGGTGTTGAAGATCAGATTTTAGGAGATAATCTTTATCATCAAATCATGACTTATTTTTTACAACGCATACGTAGGAAACATGGTTATGTCTAATTTTCCTCTCTTTTCCGTCATGGGCATTGAAATTGAATACATGCTGGTGGATGAAGACAGTTTGGACGTTCAGGCTAAAAGTGATGTCTTATTGCATGAGCTTGCTCAAAAACCGGTTAATGAAGTGGTCTTGCAAGACATCGCATTGAGTAATGAATTGGTGTTACACGTGCTTGAATTTAAAAACCATGTTCCGCAAACACCAGAAACAGATATTGCAGCGCACTTTCAACAAGCTATTGATTCTGTGCAATCACTGTTAGCCAAACATCATTTAAAACTCTTGCCTTCCGGAGCACATCCTTGGATGAATCCCGAACACGAAACCCAACGTTGGCCACATGGCGACTCAGCTATTTATAAACAATATGACAGCATTTTCAATTGCCAAGGCCATGGTTGGTCTAATTTACAAAGCATGCATTTGAATTTGCCTTATTCCAATGAAGAAGAATTTGCACAATTGCATGCGGTGACTCGTTTAATTCTGCCCTTAATACCTGCTTTGGCTGCCAGTTCCCCTATTCTCGATGGCAAACCCACCGGTGTGTTGGATTCTCGTTTACAATTTTATGAGCAAAATCAAAAATTAATTCCTGAAATTAGCGGCGATATTATCCCCGAGAGCATGAACAGTGAAACAGAATACCAACACCACATTTTGGAGCCCATGTACGCGGCTATTCGCCCCCATGATCCTGAAGGCTTATTGCAATATCCATGGTTAAACTCTCGCGGTTGTATTCCTAAATTTGATCTTCAAGCCATTGAAATACGCATTATCGACAGTCAAGAATGCGTTAATGCGGACATTGCCATTGCTAAAGCCCTTTTTGCCATTTTAAAACATTGGCAACAACAGGCTAATTATCAGCAGATCCAACCCTGCTCCACCGGTGCGTTGAAACAGATTTTTGATCAAACAATTCGTCAGGGGATGAACACTCGGGTAGACAATCGCGAAGTACTGAGCCAGTGGCAATTGCCTCAAGGAGTTAGATCTGTCAGGGAAATCTGGTCCATGCTCATTGAAAAAATCAGTTCACAATTGCAACATAAGGAACAACGAGCGTTGGAAATAATTTTAAGCGAAGGCAACTTAAGTGAACGCTTATTGAAAGCAATCGGCTCAAATTGCAACCGACAAAGGTTACAAGCTATTTATAGCCAATTAGCTCATTCTTTATTAACTAACCAACAATTTGTCCCATGAATAAGAAATTAGCCCTTATCCTAAGCTGTGAACATGCGACCAATCATATTCCTGAGGCCTATAGCCATTTATTTGCTCCTTATAATGCGCTTTTAAATTCCCACCAAGGTGTTGATTTTGGTGCCTTAAGCATCGCCCAACACTTACACAAAGCTCTAGATATTGAACTAGTTCAAGCGCAAACCTCCAGGCTATTAATTGATTGTAATCGCAGCTTAAGAAACCCTCGTTGTTTTTCAGAAATCACTCGCGCCCTTCCTCTTATAGAAAAAGATGAGATTATTCAACGCTATTATTTGCCTTTTCGTGCTCAAGTCACTCAGTTTATTGAGCAAAATATTACTCAGAGCCGGCAAGTATGGCATCTGTCTATTCATAGCTTTACGCCAATCTTGAACGATATTATTCGTACTGCCGATATAGGTTTTCTTTATGACCCGCGAAGAACTTCTGAAAAGCTGGGCGCAACCCTCTGGCAAAAGGAAATGAATACGCTTGCTCCTGAATACCGTGTTCGTATGAATTACCCTTACAAAGGAATTAGTGATGGCTTTACGAGCTACTTACGGAAACAGTATACCGCGGAACAGTATGTTGGTATTGAAATCGAGACAAATCAATCAATTACCCAGGATGAGCAGGCATTTAACAAACTAAAAATAATATTGACACAGAGCTTATTCAATCAAACAAGTTAATGTTAGCTTAAGC
>SCSO01000003.1 GCA_004297865.1 Legionella sp. | reverse complement strand
CAGCAACTGCTCCGTCGTAATTATTCACCAATAACTGCTGACTCAGCTCACCCGCTAAACATGCACTCAAACAAATCAATCCCTCGTGATGCACCGCTAATGTCTCCCAGTCTATTCTCGGTTTATAATAAAACCCTTCCAAATGGGCAATTGTGACTAACTTTAATAAATTCCGGTATCCGGTTTCGTTTTTCGCAAGTATTACTAGATGAAACGGATCAGTATCGGCTTTGCCTTCTTTATCTAATCTGCTTCTTCTGGCTACATATGTTTCTACTCCTAAAATCGGCTTTAATCCCGCCGCTTTCGCTTTCATGTAAAACTTGAAACTGCCATACATCGCGCCATGATCTGTGAGCCCGAGTGAAGTCATTCCATAAGCCTTCGCCCGCTCAATCAGCTTATCCAACTTCCCTAAGCCATCCAAAAGTGAAAACTCACTATGCGTATGTAGATGCACGAAGTCTGCCATAACAATTTCTCACTTTAACGCTCGAAGTTGGTTTAAGCAAGTAAGGAATTAGTAGCCGGGAGAAGCAATCTCAAGTTTATAAATTAAAATCTACGCGTCTGCGTCAACGAATCAGGGAAATTCACCGGTGGAACTATCTCAGTTGGACAATCATGTTCATTCATTACCCCATTCATTTCCCCTGGTTCACCATTTATATAGAGTGTCCAAGTATTCTTACAAGGAATATGTACCAATTCAAAAGTCGTTTTGGATACTTTACGCCAGTCATAATCCGCTTGCAATGTGCCGGGTAAAGTAAATGCTTCTGGCGCACGATCATCTTCAACCATAATTTTTTTCATAAATTTATTCTCTTAACATTATAATTGGCTCTGATAATTTCGGATCACCTTCGCATCTAGCCTCATGGTAACCTATTGCATCTGGTATACTTTTATCATCAGCACAAGATGGCCTTGCAACGATTTCACCACACGGATCATGTACAAGTTCAAACACCCCAGCTCCTTCAACCATTGTATATCCTTGCGGTAATGATCCAGCTTCAGGCATAATCATACATTCTCCTTAATTACATGAGTTACGCAATGTGTCATTGCGAGGAGTCCGGCTTAGCCGGACGACGCAGCAATCTATAACATGTTGAGATTGCTTCGCTACACTTCGTTTCGCTCGCAATGACAACCTAAGCTGCAGGTCACTGATTAAATCATGTTAATTAATGACGCGCAACTTTAACAACTCCAGTATTTTACCTTTATCTCCGGCGCCTTGTAAAGCCCTTATACATTGTCCCAGTAAAAACATCAGTGCCTGTTCTTTTCCGGATTTAAAGTCAGCCACCGCCTTTTCATTATCCGCAATCACTTTATTAATTACTTTATTAATCTCATCTTCAGTAGCGGCGACCACTTGCGTCGCCACCGCTATTTGCTTAACCAGCTCCTCCGGTGTCACCTTCTCAATATCAACTTTTTTATTTATAATCCAATTAGCAATCATTTTTGGTGTTACATCTTTATATTTAGCATTTGGCATTTGGCATTTGGCATTATATTCAAAGTACTCTGCTCTCTCCCGGCTTTCAACTAGCTGCCCCGCATCGTATTCCGACAATCCATATTTATCCATAAATTCTTTTAACAATTCATCCGGCAATTTTGGGATTTGTGATTTGAATTTTGA
>SCSO01000095.1 GCA_004297865.1 Legionella sp. | reverse complement strand
CATTAGGTGACCATGAGGGTGACATAATGGGCTCTGAAGACACCAGCAAACTTTGGGGATTAAAGCCATCTGCGTCTGCGACTTCCAAAGAATAACGAGTTCGTTGAGCACCGCGTTGCACAGAAATGTAAGCGATACGCGTTGAAAATATACCGCGCTCACCAGTGAGTTTTTGATAAACTTCATCACTAATATGATGTGCTAAAGCACGCACTTGATTAGGATTAACCTGATAGCTTTTAGTTAGTAGAACATTCCCGTTGGCTACAGCATCATGCAAACTGAAACTCACTTCATAATGATTACCTACTGGCGTTACTCGACCGGTGACCACAGAATCTGCTCCGAGTTGCTTTAAAGTAGGAATCGAAGATTGCGCGTTAGGACTTGTAGGACCTGAGACAATACGAAATTGTCCAGACAGGGTTAAATCATTTTCAATGACACGACCAATCGTTTGTGCATTGCTATCACCACCAAATGAATTAACGGCAATTGGTAATGCTGAGTTAATCCCCTGTGTGAGCTCTAAATCAAGAGCAAAAGCGACATTGGCACACAGTATCATCAATACTGTAATAAGACGTTTTATCACGAGTATTACCCCCTTATTTGTTCTGGGCGAACAGTTAAATTAATATCACGAAACATGTTAAAGGTTTCAGCATCAGTAGGTACAGGTAAGGGCTGCGCTTTATAAATCGCAGTTTCTGCAGATCTATCAAGAATTGGATCGCCACTACCCCGGGTTAAAGAAACTTCCAAGATCGTACCATCGGGTGCTAAACGAATTCTAAATTGACTTGATAAAGAACTATCTGCGTTTTCTGGTAAAATCCATTTTCTTCCAATAGCATTTAAAATTAGTGCTTTGTATTTATCGACCTCACCAGCCATACGCGCTTGATTTTCAGCATTGCGCGCAGCTTGAGCTTGTTGTGCAGCCGCCGCGTCCGCCTGCTGCTTTCGTTCTAAATCGGCTTTGGCCTGTGCAGAGGCCTTGGCCTGCTCCGCCTTAAGCTTATTCGCTTTAGCCTGTTCAAGCTTTAGCTTTTCAGCCTTTTCGTTTTCAGCTAATTTTTTCTTATTAAGCTCAGCCAGTTTCTTTGCTTCCAATTCTTTTTGCTTTTGTAACTTCTCTTTTTCTTGTTTTAATTTTGCAATATTTTGCGCTTCTACCCGTTTTTGCTCAGCTAATTCTTTTAAATGCTTCTGTTCTTCTTCAACTTGCTTTTTACGTGCAAGAGCGATGGTATTAGCTTCTTGCTTTAAGCGAGCAATCTCTTGTTGCTCTTTAACTTTTTGCTGCTTAGCTTGCTCCACTTGACGGTTTAATTCTTTTTGACGATTAACTTCAGCGCGCTGTTGTTCAACTCGCTCTTGTTTTAAACGATTGACTGTTTGCATGACTTCTTCGCTATTCACACTCACTGCTTTAACAATTTCTGGTTGTGCGGCAGTTGGTTGTTCAATGCCTGGAGTGTTTTTTGCTTCCATAGTCAATGCGGGACGTTTATTAGTCATAGACTCCGTCATCAAAACTGCGATTAACGCCACATGCAAAATCAAAGCAAATTTAAACGCTTTGCGATAGCTAGGAGTACTACTCATGCTCTGCCCTCAGAGGTTTCATTTTGGGAATCAGTCATTAAGCCTACTTGCTCCGCGCCGGCTTGTTTCAGTAGAGCCATGGCTTGCACAACTTTACCGTAGTTCACTCCCTGATCACCTTTGACCAAGACATTAATTTTTTGTGATGTTTGTTTAGCTAATTCTAATTCAGCTGCAACCCGCACAACCAAAGCTTGCCCTTCGATAGGAGCCTCCGGGGTGCTACTAATATTAAGAAAATAAGTACCCTGCTGATTTACGGAAACAATAATAGGTTCCTTATCAGCTGTAGGTAAGGTATGGCTTGCTGTTTTAGGTAAATCCACCGTCACGCCCTGCGTTAACATAGGTGCAGTGATCATAAAAATAACCAGTAGAACCAGCATGACATCAATGTAAGGCACCACATTGATTTCAGCAATAGGACGCTCTCTTTTAGTTTTGGATCTAATCATGAGTATTATCCTCTTGCAGCTCCGCTACTCGTTTGCTGCTCAATCAGTGAAATTAATTCCTCTTGGAATAAATCGAAACGATTTAATAAATTATTCGCAGAAGTCGTGTAACGGTTATACGCAATGACCGCGGGTATAGCAGTAAATAAGCCAAGTGCAGTAGCCACTAGGGCTTCCGAAATCCCTGGAGCCACCATAGCAATAGTTGCTTGTTGGGCATGACCCAATTCTTGAATCGAAGTCATAATCCCCCACACGGTACCAAACAAGCCAACATAAGGAGCTAATGAACCTACCGAAGCAAAAAAAGGTAAATGATGCTCTAGTTTTTCTGCTTCTTTAGCATGGCTGATTTGCATCACCCGTTGAATCGGCTCGATAACCACTTGCCCGCCCTGCTTGCGTGCACGGATAAATTCTTTAAATCCCGCATGGAAAATAGCAGCCATCCCTTGTTTTTCATCACTGTTACTATCGATGTCTGCGTAAAGTTTGCTCAGGTCACCACAGTCCCAAAAACGACGATTAAAATGATCGGTGAATTCTTTGTTTTGTTTAAAAAACCAGGCTCTTTGAAATATTAAAGTCCAAGAAGCAACAGAGGCAGCAGCTAATAAAAACATCACCATTTTTACTACTAAACCTGCATGCATGAAATACATCAATACATTTGCTTGATTTCCCACCATTTATCTCCGAACTAAGTTATTCTTCTGTAACCACGGTATTTAGGCCAAAATGTTGATAGGCCCTGGGTGTGGCTATTCTACCTCTTGCAGTGCGCATAAGGAATCCTTGTTGTATTAAAAAAGGCTCCAAAACATCTTCAATCGTGCCTTTTTCTTCTCCAATCGCCGCAGCAATACTATCAACCCCTACTGGACCGCCACTAAAACGATCAATTACCGCCATTAATAATTTTCTATCCATCACATCAAAGCCATTTTTATCCACATCGAGCATTTCTAGAGCTTTTTGGGCAATTTCTAAAGTGATGATGCCACGGCCTTTTACTTCTGCATAATCTCGCACTCTACGCAATAAGCGATTGGCAATCCGGGGGGTACCCCGTGAGCGCATGGCTATTTCTTTTGCGCCACCAGCCTCTGTAGAGACTTGTAATAATTGCGCGGAACGCGTCACAATTTGCGTTAAGGAATCTACCGAATAATATTCTAAACGTTGTACAATTCCAAATCTATCTCTTAAAGGCGAAGTTAAAGAACCTGCTCGTGTTGTAGCTCCAATCAAAGTAAACGGTGGAAGTTCCAATTTAATAGAACGCGCTGCCGGCCCTTCACCAATCATGATGTCCAATTTATAATCTTCCATCGCAGGGTAAAGTATTTCTTCAATCACCGGACTTAAACGATGAATTTCGTCAATGAATAACACATCGTTTTCTTGTAAATTGGTTAATATTGCAGCAATGTCTCCTGCACGCTCAATCACTGGACCTGAAGTTTGTCGAATGTTGACACCCATTTCATGCGCAATAATATTAGCTAAGGTCGTTTTGCCCAAACCTGGTGGACCAAAAATGAGCACATGATCTAAAGCATCATGACGTTTTTTGGCAGCATCAATAAATATTTGCATCTGCGCACTCACTGCTTCTTGTCCGATGTATTCACGCAGACTCAGTGGACGAATGGCACGATCGATTGCTTCTTCAGAAGCATTACTTTGGGTACTGATTAAGCGGTCACTTTCCAGCATAAGCATCTTCTATGATTTACCCGAATAAAATCATTTTAACATAGGTTTTTTTATTCGTAGCGCTTTCTCACATGTTTTTCTGATCAAAAAAATAGTCTTGAATTG
>SCSO01000094.1 GCA_004297865.1 Legionella sp. | reverse complement strand
CGCAAGAATGATACTTTAGCCAATAGCTATTATCCCGCAGGCCCAGATGGGCAACAGATTAAGGCTTCTATTCAAAATCGTATGGTCCATGGTTATTTTTATGATGAAAAAACCAAGAAAAACGTGGATGTATACAATGATAACCTCTCTTGGGCAGGTGCTGCTGGTGCAATTGTGTCCAATACGTCAAATGTGGTACAATGGGTCCAATTGTTGTACCATGGATTGTTATTTAAAGCGACTTACCGGGAAGATACCCTGGCTGATTTAGAAACAGTCGTTTCCATGAAAACCGGCAAGCCGATTGTCACCGTAACCGAAGAAGACCCTTTAGGCTTCGGATTAGGTGTAGGCTATGTGTATGATCCTATTAGTAAAGAACGATTTTGGTTCTATGAGGGAAGTACCTTGGGTTTTCGTGTTCTGTACCTCTGGCAAGCTTGCAATGGGGTGACGACGGTAGTGGCTTTGAATAGTAAAGCGGCGGAAGGAGATGCCAATTCTAAATTAGGGAATGACATCAAGGAGCCTAATTTGGCAATGTATCGCAGCATTGTTAAATTGTATCCTGACTTACGTTGTGAAACTTAAATGAAATTAAAGATAGACCTCAAAACTACGCAATTTTTCCTGGGCATTGGCAAAACCCAATGGCATTCCTTTGTGTTTTTGGGGATTTATGAAGGTAATAAAGTAGTTAGTCTTTTGGCTCGGGCAGGAAAGGGGCTAGATAAAAACGTTAATCCTAATGGTTTTTGCGCCAATTCATGGGGTTTTTTCTTTTCTGAAGTCCCCGGATCCATTTTAATAAATGAAAACCTTCATTACAATCAAAAGGGACATCTCCCCGTTAGTTACCACGCTTATGATATTTCTTATAAGCAATATTTAGATTATCTTCGGATGATGGAAAGGTTGGAAACCAAAGGTAAGCAATTTGAATGCTATAAACCTATAAGCTATCAAGCTAACCAAGTGGAACTGGAACTGACAAAGAATCCAATGTTTAATGGTTTTGCAGACAGTGAAAAAGAGAAAAAAAATCAGGACAATGTGAGAGCATCCTTCGCTCGATTGAGCTTGGGTAATACTTGTCGACATAGTGCGATTAATTTAGTAGAGACAGTGCAAGATCATTCGATTTCGCCACAGGTCTCATCCTTCTTTTATTTCGATTTGCCCTGTAAAACTTTTTTAGATTTTGGCTGTCCAACCGCGGATGTGCCTTTTTATGTCTTACCTAAACCCCCCATGCCTTACGAGCATTCAGCTGCGCACTATGCTTTAGCCAAAAAGCTCTATCAACGTTTAGAACAATTAGTATTGCTTGATCCCCATTCACCTGCTACGCAAGCGAAATTTAACGTGTTAAAAGAGTTATATTTGCAAAAGTTCAATGTGGCAACTGACCTAGATTTAAAAGAGCTCTATGCACAAATTGTCAGTTGGAAAGAGCAAAATAAGGATAACCTTAACTATTTAAGAAAAACTTATTTTTGGGATTATTTCTTCAGCAGACAATCAGCCAGTATGAGCTTAATTGAAGAGATGGAAAACGATATTAAGCATCATTTAGCCCCATAAACTAGCTTGCGTTCCTTTCTTTTTTAAGGCATGGTATTCCGGTCTATTTAAATCGTTAGCAAAGGAATGAAGATGAAATTATATTATTATCCCGGTTCTTGTTCATTAGTTGTGCGTATTATTTTAAATGAGCTAAATATCAAATTTGAAGAAGATTTGGTGGACTTAAGAGCTAAAAAAACAGCAAGTGGCGAAGATTATCAGGCTATCAATCCCAAAGGCTCGGTTCCAGCTATTGCTTTAGATAACGGTCAAGTGATCACTGAAAACCAAGTGATTTTACAATATTTAGCTGATACTTCTCCGGTACAGACTTTATTACCTCCAGTGAAAGACATCAAACGCTATCAAACCTTAGAGTGGTTAAATTACATTTCTACTGAGCTGCATAAGTCTATTGGTATGTTTTTCAATCCGAATTGCACAGAGGAAATGAAAACTAAAATGCTAACGCCTATGATTATGGTACGTTTTAAAATGCTTAATGAAAGATTATCCAAAGGCGCTTATTTAATGGGCGATAACTTTAGCCTTCCTGACGCTTATCTGTTTGTCATGGTACGTTGGGCGCATTATTTCAAAATGAATTTATCAGAGTTTAGTGCTTTGAATAAATACATTGAGAAATTACATGAAAGAGCTTCTGTGAAAAAGTCTTTGGAGCAGGAAGCGCAGTAGAAAAATAATAGGTTGGATCGAGACCCAACAAAACATCTTGAGCAAAGATGAAATGGTCATGTTGGGTCATGACCCAACCTACGTCTTTTTCCTGCCCATGCCCATGCCCATGCCCGCTCACGAAAGCATCGCATAGTCCACCACCGCCTTTTAATTGCCTTCTATGTCCTAAAATGGTACAATGCCCGGCTTCATAACCGGAGATTCACGTGGCAAAAAAAGAATTTTTTAAAGGTGGTCTTAGTTTAAACTTTTACAGTTCTGCAAGTTTTGAGTCGCTCCAAGGCCTTGATCCTAAAGATCATCCGCCCATTATGGCTCGTAATCTCTGGCGTTTTTTAATGATGAGCTGGAATCCCGATTGGAAGGAATTAGTCTCTTGGGATAGCTTTAGTGCCGCTTTCATCTCCCATGATCCTCTCTTGTTAAAAGAATGGCGCTATGCCTATCAGCAAGGGCTTTTAAATGTATTCAAGCAACTACAAGGAAAGCAGTTTTCCCCAAAAGAGCAAGAACAAATACAGCTCTATCTCAGTAATTGCCTGAGCTTATTCCCTTACACAGACCCTAATCGTTACGAATTTTTGAAAGTCCCGCAATACGTTAATGGCCAATGGATTTTAGTTGATTATAAGATTGAACCTATAGAACTGACGGAAACCAGTGGCTTTTATAAGCTATTTTTGCAAGACCGCGATAGAGTCTTTGCTTATGGCTTAACCCCTCTAGAAAATCTTGATGCTCAATCCCATCTGATTTTTGCAGGAACTACCTATCCCGCAGGACAAGGCTTTGTTCCCCAAGTGACTACTGATCTAAAAGGGTTTGAGACAGTAGGCAAAAGTCTTTATTTAAGTGGTAGAGAGCGTTTATTAGCTTGGTTAAACACACAGAAGACTAAACCGCATGTTTGCGGGGTTAGTCTGGGCGGCTCTTTAAGTTTATTAATAGCAAGAGAATTTGGACATTTGCTTTCGCGTGTCGATGCTTTAAACCCAGCAGGGCTGCATGACTCTTGGTTTTTGGGTAGTCCTCATGATAAATGGGATGAGTTAACTAAAAAACCTGTAGTGGTTGTACAACAGCAAGCCAATGATCCGGTCTCTTTATTTGGGGTGTGGAAAGAAGATTGGGTCATACTAAGTGTAAACCCACCTAAGGAAATTCAAGGTCCTTATGATGTATTTGATCACATCATCAATTATGCCGGTAATCCAAAAACGGAATTTCATAAAACAGATCCCAAAAAACTTAATGAAGAACATCGTGGGCTTAACATTGGGCTTTACTCCATAGCCCGGGGTATTTTTTATTACACTGTACTTGTCCCCTTTAATTATCTTATTCGTCCAGTATTTAATGTCCTTTGGAATAATAAAATTCTTACCGCAGCTGCGATATTAGGTGTAGCTATCAGCTTAACCTTACCTTTGTTTGGGCTTATTTCTAGCTTTGTTGCTGGCATTTCTGCTTTATCTTGGGTGGGTGTGTTAGCGGTGGGGAAAGCAATTAGTTATACAGTTAGCGAACTGACTAAAACTCATGACATCGCTGCTATACATGATCCTGCCTTACCCAGAAATGCGAGTATGGACCTATATGATGCTAACCTCAATCAAACTTTTTTTCTCAACTTTCAGCAAATTCACTCTTATTACCAAGTGATGCGTTGTTTAGTAAAAAATAAACCTTTTGTTCAGGAAGAAATGGATACGGAGAAAAAACGACTTTTAATGGATTCTGCGAAACCAGAGCACGCTGATTATCTAAAGGTGATGCAGGTATCTAAAGCAAAAGCCTATCACATCCATTCTACTTTGCGTTTTGTTAATGAAATTGGTATGCAAAACAAGGAACAACTCAAAGCTGCTGTGGAGCAATCTTACGCAGAATATAAATTGGGTAAACCCGCTAAAATGAGCGTTTAGCCCGAATAGTAACTAAAAAATAGGAAGTAACAATAATGAAGATGAGAATTATCCCTTTAACCCTCCTTTTAGGATCCACTGCAATTCATGCAGGCAATCAAGGTTTGTATGTAGGTGGCGGAATTGGCTTAGGCAGTTTAAAGCCTCCAAGTAGTTTATACGTTGATAGAGAAGCTGGTTTCGGCGGACGTGCGTTTCTGGGTTATAACTTTAATCAATATTTTGGTTTAGAAACAGATTATGCAGCTATTGGATCAAGAAAATACACCAGTAGTTTTTTCCCCAACACCACCACTAAATATTCTTTAGATGCGATAAGCTTAGTGGGTAAAGTGTATCTCCCTTTAGCTGATGACAGTCCATTGAGCATTTATGGTTTAGTGGGTGGCGCGCAAATGCGGGATAAATATTCCAATAACGGGTGGTTTTCGCGAGCGATTAATAACACCGCATATGTGCCTACCGCAGGTCTTGGTTTAAATTACGATTTTAGCCAACGTTTTAGCGCTGGTGTGGAATTATCTGGTTATGGTAAGAAAAATGACGCTAATAGTTATAATCTTCCTTATAGTGCTTTAGGTACTTTAAGTCTAGGATATCGTTTCTAAGTTGTTTAACTCAACGAATTGTTGGATAAGATTATTCTTTGTTCCCTTCTCCCGCTGGCGGGAGAAGGGTTAGGGATGAGGGTGGTTTTTTAATCTCCCCTCATCCCCGGCCCTTCTCCCCTCGCGGGGCGAAGGGAGAAAATCTTTAACTCAACCAATTGTTGGATCTTAATTCACAGCCTTACTCAAAAAAGGGGTCATATCCTTCTCAGCAATCTTAATTCCCATCTGGAACAACGTATAACATCCCAACTTATCTTTAATCGCCGCAATATGCCGCTCAATTGTTTTACGCGACACTTGATTGATATCTGCTATCATTTGCGCTGATTTGCCTAAAGCCAACCAACGTAAAGTATCACGCTCATTTTCGGTAAAAAACTCACTCGCTGTAAAATTCAAAGTACGATGTCCTACTTGATTGAGATCTAATTCTTTAGCCTTAGTTTTAACTAATAAAGGATTACGCTGATCGGCTGCTTTATTCACCGTGGTTGAATGCTGATAAATCTCGGCAAGCTCTTTCACTTGGGTGAGTTTATCTTTAAAAGAATCGATAAACAAATGCAAACAGTCCATTTTCTCCAATAAACGTTGATTTAAACCTTTATCCGCCTGTGTACCGCTAAAATGAAACGAATGCGACATGTCATTAAAATGTTGGGTAACACTAACAGTATGGGTATGTCCAAATTCAGCAGCCATTAAATAAATCGCTTCTTTGGCTGCATCTAAAT
>SCSO01000509.1 GCA_004297865.1 Legionella sp. | reverse complement strand
TTTGCTCAAGATTTTTGTTGGGTCTTGACCCAACCTACAAAAATCTTGAGCAAAGAAGAAATGGTTATGTTGGGTCCTGACCCAACCTACAAATTATGGATTCCCGCTTGCGCGGGAATTCAATTCGTTATATCAAGCTTCGGCAGGATAATAATCGGGGGGTATGACAGAATAGTAATTTTCTGCATCAAATTGTGTATATTCCCAAGCATCCTGGCGCGCCATCAGTTCATGTAGTAATTTAATATTCAATTCATGGCCTGATTTATATCCTTCAAAGGCACCAATCAGATTTGAACCCAATAAATACAAATCACCAATTGCATCCAAGACCTTGTGACTCACAAACTCAGACTCAAAACGTAAGCCGTCATCGTTAAGTACACGATAATTGTCGACTACGATGGCATTATCTAAACTACCACCCTTAGCTAAATCACATTCTCGTAATTTCTCATAATCTGATAGGAAACCAAAAGTTCGCGCACGACAAACTTCTTTCACATAAGAAGTATGGGAAAAATCAAAATGTACTGTTTGCGGCTTATCGTTAAATACGGGATGATCAAAATCGATAGTAAACGATACTTTATAACCATTATGTGGTTTAAATTGCACGTATTTACCATTTTCTTCAACACGGATGGGTTTAAGGATACGAATGTACTTTTTCGAAGCTTCCTGCTCACGAATCCCCGCAGATTGAATCAGAAACACAAAAGGTGCGGCACTACCATCCATAATGGGTAATTCTGGGGCATTCACATCGATATAGGCATTATCAATGCCTAAGCCAGCTAAGGCAGACATTAAATGTTCAACAGTAGCAATTTTGGCTTTACCGGATTGTAGCGTGGTACACAACATGGTATCACCTACATTTTCATAGGACGCTTTAATTTCCACAGGCGGTGAAAGGTCAACGCGTCTAAATACAATACCAGTGTTAACTTTGGCAGGTCTA
>SCSO01000486.1 GCA_004297865.1 Legionella sp. | reverse complement strand
CCCTAAAGTTTTTTTGCAGTCTTCTCAACCATAATCTGAGCACATATTTACCAGTTTACTTCGATATTCCCCCTCTCCCCACTGCCATTAAGTTAATGTATAAGCTATTGATTTCTAAATAAAATAACTTAATACTTACCTATGCATATAATGATAACAAGAAGTTCTAAAAATGGAGTTAAAAAATTTATTAATAAGATTTGTGAATAAAAAAATTGAACAAGGAACATTTATAAACGATCATAAATCTCATGAAAATAGTTTTACTAGGAATCGGGTTCTTACCTTCCCAATCATGTTTTTATTAATACTTCGAAAAAGCATAAAATCACTACAATTAATGTTGAATGAGCTGTTTATTCATAATCATATTGCTCGTACTGTTAGTAGCAGTGCTTACAATCAAGCGAGAAAAAAATTTAAACATACGGCATTCATAGAATTGAATGAAGGAACCATTGATCTATTTTATGAAAACGCTGATATTAAACGATGGAAAGGCTATCGAGTTTTTGGTGTTGATGCATCCACAGTTATATTACCCAAAACGAAGGAAATAGAAGACGTTTATGGCTCTATAAAAATTAAAAATAAACACCTTGAAAGTAGTTATACATGCGCATTATTTGAATGCAGATATGATGTGTTGAATCACCTGGCAGTTCAATGCTCATTAAATCCTGGTTTGAGTTATGAAGTTGACTTGGGGATAAAGCTGCTAGAAGAGTCGAAAAAATCGATAGAAAAAGATTTAGATATCTATGATAGGGGCTATGCATCCTATGAGTTTTTTAGCCACTTAGTGCATAAACAAAAGCAATTTGTAGTGCGAATATCGCGTAATTCTTTTAAAGAAACAAGAAGTTTATTTTCTGGAATTGGTCCATGGAATAAGATCGTTACGTTAAAAGCGCCTAAGGATAAAAAAAGAGAATTAGCAGAAAAGAACTTGCCAACATCAATTGAAATTCGATTCGTTAGCGTTGTATTAGATACAGGTGAAATTGAAGTACTCGCTACTTCCTTAATAGATGCAGTTATTAGCCGTAAGGAATTTAAAGAACTGTATTTTTTAAGATGGGGAGTTGAGGGATTTTATAATTTAGTTAAGGGGCGTCTTAACCTTGAAAATTTTACAGGTAAATCACTTGAATCGGTCCAACAAGATTTTTGGTCTACTATTTTTATTACTAATGTAGAAACGATTCTTACTTATGAAACAGAAAAAGAAATAAATAAGAATTTGAACGATGACCAGTTGCCTCAAAAAATTAATAAAGCTGTTTCATTCAATGCCATAAAAAATCTGGCTTTTGATATCTTTTTCAATAAAAAAGACCAGAACAATGTTGAGGAAAAATTAACTGAGCTTTTTAGGACAGGTACGATCGTGCAACGCAAAGATCGTAGCCTTCCACGTGGAAAAATATCAGCCAGAACGTCTTTAAATTTTCAAAAAAGGGGCAGAAAACATGTTTTTTAATTATGAAAATCAATA
>SCSO01000093.1 GCA_004297865.1 Legionella sp. | reverse complement strand
CCAATAAAAAGGCCTGCCCCTTTGGTAAGGCAATAATATCGCTAACTTCAATCATAGATACGGCTGTAGTCTGCACTCTATCTTCATTAGTAGTATTAAAATAAACTCCCTCTTCCCCATGAGGTGTATCATTTACCATAGATACTTGCGTATGACCAACAACTCCAACTTGCGGCAGGATCTTGACTAACAGATTAGCAGTCTCCTCGTTCTTTACTCTAAGCATAATCAAAGTATTAAAATTTCCTTCTGTTACGTCTGATTTAGCTTTTGACCCAAGAGCCACTTCAAGATCTTGAATTGTTTGAGCATAAGCAGTAACTTGAAAGCCCGCCCCACCCGCTTTGTTTAGGATCTTAACGAATGAATCCTGAATAATTTCTGTCAGCTCATCACAGTGCAGATTTAGGCGATAATTGGCATTACTTTCTTTATAAATCTTCCCAGCAGTAGAAACTAAATCAGATAAGAATGCCTTACCAACTGCCTGAGCTATATTCGGGTTAGTGAGGCTATCAAGGCCAATATAAATAACCTTCTTTTGTTTTATAGCAGTCATTAATTCAATTTCATTAGGTGTATCTTTAAAGGAAAAAATACTGGATGCATTACTTTTGTTTATCTCTGATAAAACCGGACCAACGCTAGCTGTAATCTTATCGTAATAATGCTTATCCATAATCGCGGCATCATAGAGGTCTATTAGAATTTGATCATGCAAACTCTCAACATTTCCCGCTGCAATTGTTTTACTGATATGATTTTTTAAATACTCTATGACAGCTTTAGTTCTGTCCATCGGGGCCGTATTTTTTTGTTTTCGACTACTACGCTCCTCATGATTAGTTAGAATAGATTCAATCTGGTCGTTATAGTCAGGATACCGACTAGGCATAATCGTATCAGCATAGGCCATTAACAGTTGGTCAAGCCTGCTAATATAGAATGCTATGGATTTATAGGTGATGGATTGCTGCATTTCCTCAAGGCAGATAGCGACTATGTTAACGTATTTCCATGCAAAAGCTGCAAATTGCTTGCCCTCTCCTTCCGCTGCAATTGCATCCGTTATTCGTGTAGCCACTTCGCTGACCTGGTCATAGTTCTTTAGTGGGTTGTAATACGCTGAGAGCTCTGGAAAGCCTAAATGAACAATGCGAAAATCATCCAAGCGCCCAGCTGCTTCACAAGCTGAATACATATCTTGCACTAAATCTAAATCTCCTTTAGGGTCTACTACAATGACTGCATCACCATTGCGAATATCCTGATTGATTAGGATACTTGCTAATCTGGTTTTCCCAACACGAGTAGTCCCTACAACAAAGGTATGCCCTACCCTCACATCTTGTGGGATGTAAACTGGGCTGTCCTTTTCGCCTAAGCCATGAAGATAAGGACTGCCGCCAACTGGCGGATCTGGTCTAAAAGGATTTAGTTTCGATGGACTACTTAATATTTTGGCTAATCTTGTTTGTTCGTGGTTTTGGCAAAACTCTCTAACAGCTCTAAAGCATTTGCCTCGTTGCATAAATGATTCGTTTTTAATTTGTTTAATTTGGTGTAAGCGTTGAGTGTGATGGGGAAACCAGCGAAACCCTTTTCCCACGAATAACCATTTTTTGGATAAGGGTACTTCTTTGGTTGACAAAGCGTAGTAAGGCATTGCAATTAGTCGACGGTGGTATCTTTTAATCTTTAAGGCTTGCCATCCCCTGACTAAACTTAATAGGCCTAAACTAATGCCTGCGTAATACCCCATCCCTTGCGTTAGCAAAAATAAATGAGGTTTGGCAACTGCAAGTATCCCTAAGGCCATACAAGTAATACTGGTATAGATTTCTGTTGGTTCGCGGAGGAGGTTTTCTACAGGATAATCAGCCATAGTTATCTCCACCAAACCATTAGTTCAAAAAAAGCCATTGCTAATAACAAATACCATTTTGCTTTTAAGGCTAATTCTATTTGAGCAGGAGAAACTTCATGATTCTGTCGTTTGAGGTAGAAATGAATTATTTTTGGCCACAACCAAAGCAATGCTAAATAAAAAATGATGTGGCTGACTAGGAAGCCTAATTTATGTAGTACAAAAAAGTGACTTGCTTGAGTGAATCCCTGATTGAATTGCAACAATTGTGGGGTTAGTAATAAAAGTAAGCCTACTGGCAGGATCACTTGAATCGTGACTATAATAGTAGAGCGTAGATATTTTTTAAACATGGAAGTCTCCTCATGATTACTATCAAAAGTTATAAATCCATGGCCTTTATGGCATTGAAAATCCTTTGGAAATTGAGTCTCTTTGCTGTGCAATTTATTATCGCATTCGCATCAGACAAGCCCTCCAGGAAACATTACTCAGGTCTTACAGCCCAACACCTTTATGATGAGGGGCTAATAAGTGAAAAAGAGTACGCTAAATCTGTTTACCCTGGAAATGGCTAGTTTACTATTTTCCCATCCGAGCAAGTTTTGCTCCTACTTCTAAAACCTGTGCACCTGAGCGAGCTACCTTGTCGCTTTGCTCATTTGATGATGCTACTAACCCTGCTAATGCAGCTCCTGCCTCACCACCGAAATGACTCGATAATTTCAATAACAACATAGGTGCTAAAAAATAAAACATCACTGCCATATTACGCATTGCAGAAACTGAGTCATTTTGACCCAAAGGATCAAGTACACTTCTTTCAACAAAACCCACCAAATGCCAGAGGTATTGAAGCAGAATTACCATCACAAATAAGCCGCATAAGCTTCCCAACGCTTTAGGGTTGTACCCACTGAATGCTAAAATTACAGGTGTTAGAATAATTAGAAAAAAGTATAAGAAGGCTTGCATGACTGGTAATGTTTGCATAATGGCCTCACGTTTTAATGGAGTTGAAGTCCAAGATTTTGCCAATTGCCCCATATTCACCAATCCATGAGATATTGCCCCACCAAATGCCCCATTAGTATTATCCATAAGATTTTTAACACTGTTAGCCTGCATGTCACGGCTGTCATTAATTAACATTTTAGCGATGTAATCTTCTGAACTTATTTGTGAACCCCATGTCTTTGGATGAGCTCTTTTAAAATTTTGTACTCTTTCTAAAACAGCGTAATAGTTTAAATGGCTATCAAACACACTAGCATTATTCGCGACCTGTACTAGGTCTGTTTTTAGCTTAGACCACCATTGATTACAGGTGGGGTACCCTTGTTCGGGTAAGTGTTTGGAATCAATATCGCCTCGTTGTGCGGCTTTTTCAAGGTTGCTATTAGGAGCTTCCTTAAAACTAAATCCAGGTACAGGTTGTCTTGCGTGAATTTTATGGTAATACAAGGTTTGGAAAACCTTTGAGCCCATCCATTTGAGATCCTCTTCACCGCCATATTTCTTTAAAATCTCTTTAACTTTAGCCTTGTCATGAGGCTCATTGTAATAACTATTTCGGGCTTCCAGAAAACATTGTCGATGAAAATTTAAAGCTTGCTCTCTTACGTCTGCTGGCAGATAAGTTGAAATAAGATCACCTTCAATGGCCTGTAGACTATCTGTGCATCCGGTGACTTTCATTAGTCCATACGTTAATCCAGACAAATAGTTTTGTAAAATTGCAAAACCAATAGGCATTTTGACATTGCTCGTCAGCACGTCAGCGAATGCTTCATCATAGGTAGTGCCGGTATCTTTCAAAGTAGATGTCTTAACATCCGATCCTTTTTTTATCCCACACATGGGCTTAAAACTCAAAGCTTTCTCTTCTAATGGCACACAAGGATAAACAAAGATTCCACAGATTAAGAAAGTGATCGCCAGTTCATAGAGAAAACCATTCAATGCATGTTCCGCTGCATGATGTGTTGAACCCTCAGGTACCAATACATTCTTTAAAAAACGATACCCAACCATTAAGAAACCCAGATAAAGCAGCCCTGTTTGCCACAGGGCGTTGAATATTACTTCATACTGTTGCCACCCTAAATAGGTGGTATAGAGAGATAAAGGGCTAAATACTACCATATCACTCTCCTTTGAATTTGGTTTCAGGGTTCACATAAACAGCACCATTTTTAATATTTGATTGCTCGTGATCATCACCAGGTAAGCCTTTGGCAATCTCGTTTGAACGCATGTCCATTAATAGGGTTAATGTCTGAGTCATCATTTTCTTACGTACTTCGTTTTCAAAAGCTAGTGAATGAATATCATCATCCAATTTCTTAAGAGTAAATCGCACCATGTCTAAAGCAGGCTTTAAGTTTTGTACCTCTTGAACTTGTAAACCGGCTTGTAAGATTCGACGCATCATCATTGCCTTATCCAACATATTTTGCACTGCGATTTCTTCAGCTAATTTAGAAACCGTTAGAATTTGTTCTTCGCGAGGCATGCGCTGAATAGTAATAATGATTTCGTCGGTTATCATTAAATTAGATGCACTGACTAATTTTAGTTTTTCTTCCGTCAATGGCCATTGCTTATCAACTAACTGCCATAAAGCTTTAGACACATTGGTGGTGCAGGTATTTGAACTATCACAGCTTTGCAATAAAGCAGATAATCCAATACCTGCTTTGGCATCATGTTTGGTTTTGTCGTTTTTATCGTCTGAGGCACTGACATGAATATCCCCTAAGACTTTAACTGCCCAATTTGCAGCATCAACCGGTGTTTTCCAGTTTTGAGTCATTGGGGTTACAGTTTCAGCTTTTTTCTCGTTATTTAACGGCTTACGATTTAACAAAATATTATAACCAGCAATCACCACATCATTAATGACCTTAATCGGTCTTTGGAATTTACCACCTGCATTACCTGATTCATGTCCTATCCAAGGTAAGCCGTATTCATCCCTTTTCTTCGCAATGGTTTTCGCAGTGGAAGTAACATCGACATTCTCTGTTTTGGCGCGTTTCGCTGCATCCAACCAACCTTGACTGTCTGAAACTGAAAGCATGCTTTCCATTGGTGACTGCCCTTCTTCTAAAGTCTTCTTAACATCTTGGCAATCTTTCACTTTGATGGAAAACTCATTCATCGCATTGGAAGCAGTATTTTGCAGGACGTTATAAAGTGCTGGCATGGATTGCTGAAGTTTATACATGGGAAAACCAGCCACTGAACCCTTTAA
Organism: Legionella sp.; assembly: GCA_004297865.1. Classification (GTDB taxonomy): domain Bacteria; phylum Pseudomonadota; class Gammaproteobacteria; order Legionellales; family Legionellaceae; genus Legionella. Next base: position 2,936 of record SCSO01000093.1, on the reverse strand, counting down.
ATTATCAATCACTCCACCCGGAATATTCATTGCTGAGGACTTCATATCTTGAAACGTATTGGTAATAGAGACTACTGGATTAAAACCATTACAAGTAAAACCCAATCGACTATCAAAATTTCCCCCTATTGTAATTGTTTGATCATTATTGACTGGAGGAACATACAAATTGGATGAGCCGCCCAGCTTGTAATAATAGTCCGATTCGTTCGGCATTAAAGAACTAGCCAGTACGATTGAAGGTAAAAAAGTGAGTAATGCAATCGATAATTTATTCATAATATATTCCTATCGTTTTTGAGGTTGGCCTACTTTGGGGTATGACAAGCTGCTAACTAACTTTCCTTTATGTTGAACGCAGCCTCGGTATTTACGCCAAACTACGAAGACGTAATTCCCATTTCCTGATCTCTCATCTTCAATGCCCATATCACTCGAATCATTGAGATTAATAGTTCGATTTTTTGGATAAACTTCCTGCCAAATAACGTGTTCACGCTTAGGATCAAAAATAACATTTGAAACGACGCAGTTCGGACCACAGGAATTATTTGTGCTTTGGGTGATATGTAAACTGTTTTTATTAGTAACGATATCTGCAGCATGAAGTGCTGCAACTACCGATGCCCGAAATCGTGAGGGATGTGTTACACGCATGAGGCGGGGAATTTCATGGCCCCAGATATGCCCCTCTCCACCAATATCATGGTTAAACAGTAGTTGTGGATGAGTTGCCATATAAGTTATCTCAGCAATTTCCGTTCTGTCTGCAACAGCATCCGCTTCGCTTATATAATAGGGGTATCCAAATCGGGTTTCTGCTTTGTGAGAAAGATAAGGGAAACGATATAAACCAGCAGGACTACCGATAACATCGACCACTCGTGTCTGTTCATCATCCATATGCATTGAGTTAATCTGATTTGCGTCATTACCAAAGCCGAGTTTTGAACCCGTGGCTAACTTATACGTTTGTTGGTACAACGCTTGACTGGCTGGATTCTCAAACAAGGTGTTAGCTTCTATCCATGGATTCGTTTCCGGTCTATTAGCAACCGTTACAATTAAATCAGGCAGGAATTGCTCTACAGCAGGCACAGGAACTAACTTAGGAGGAAATTTTCCCACCGCCCAGGTACAGCTCCCTATTACTTTATAATGGCTATTAGTAAATATTTTACCAAGGACGCGAGTTGCAATTCCAAAGCTGCTAATAGGATTAATAGGTTTGATGCTTTCTTGTGCATGCAAACAGCCAATGAAGAATGTTAAGACTATAAATGAATTATTCCTCATAAAAATAACTCCCTTCATTTAAATTCCGAACCTTATTTTCCAGTCGATGGGCTACTATCTCTGCTGCTTGAAGTACATCGTATTGTTCTTCGAGGGCATGGCGTTCTGCTTTTTCCGATTTTTCATTGAGTAATAAAGCAAGGATGTAACGGGTAGGAATGACACGAAATAAGCCTTGATACCTTGAACCAAGTAATACCGCCTCTGCATAGAGCCCTTTTTGCGAATCGATATCACGAATAAGAGCAATTTGTTCAGGTGTCAATTGTTTAAACTTTTGAACATCCATTAACTCCTTCTCATCAATCCCTAATAAAATCCATGTTTCCACAAGGGACAAAATCTTGGTGGCCATTTCAGAATTCATATCAGCAACGTTTTGAGTGCTAGGAACCAACCATAATCCTAATTTCCGGGCTACTTTTGCCACAAGCAGTGCGCAAGAAACAACAGGTGGGATTTGAAACTGAATGTGTGCTTCATCAAAAAAAAGAAAGGTTGGGCGATTTGTATGTTGATTTTCTTCCGCCATGGCAAGGATTCGTGGCAATAAAGAAACCATTACTAATGCCAACTTTCCTTTATCATCTTTAATTGCTGACACATCAATATGGAAAATATCAAAGTCACCTAAGGGTTCTGTAGGTACGTTAAAGAAACGGGATTTATTACTATTAATTACATAGCTTTTAAGCCGATCATGCATGTCTAATATTCGGTCTTTTTTACGAGGAACAGTTTCTTTTTCCATACGCCTGGCAAACGCTTCTAATACATGCTCCGTCAGCATTTGCGGAATGTTCGCATTAAATGAAGTTAATATGGCATCTGTTAATACTTCTATTAGAATGGTTTCATCCGCGAGGGTGAAGTTCTTCTCTTCCTGTTCATTGGCCTCAGTAATCATGGTACGAAGAGCAAGTGATAACTCAGCTAAATAATTTCGTGATTCTTCATTACAAGCTAGATCGGTGGGGTTTGCAGCTTCGTGCAAACTATTTTTAAGCTGCATCATTTTCTCAGCCAGTTGCTCAGCCTTTTCTTCAGTTAATTGACTGCTAATTTCATCAAGGGCTTTATAGGCTTCACAAAATGGATTTAATGGAACCGCTTTGCTTTTTTGATTACTTAATAACAATTGTTTGACTGTCTTGCCTTGAGCCTTGCAATGAGTAAGAAAACGATCGAATGAATTACCCATTTCAAACAATACAATGTGTGCATTTTTAGTCGCCATAAACGTATTAATCATCCAGCCCATGGCTACCGATTTCCCACCTCCTGAGTTAGCAAAGAGTGCCATATGAGAGTTTTGACTAATGAAGTCAGTATGTAATGGATCAAATAATACGGGTTCACCTAGACGGTTAAAAAACGTAAGACAAGGTAAGTGTCGAACACCTTGATTGCGTCCATACACCGGAAGTAAAGCGGCTAGTTCAGAGGCATACATTAAACGGTCATAGCGCAGATACTGACGTGCAAAAGTAGGATTAAAATTAAAAGGTAAGGCATTTAGGTAACTATTTAATGGGTGAAGATCATAACTTGAAGGGATTAAAGGCATCTTCGCATCAATAAATAAGTCTTTTAATTCTTTCTCAATTTGTAAGGCTAGCTCATTGGTCTGTGCTCGGAAG
>SCSO01000092.1 GCA_004297865.1 Legionella sp. | reverse complement strand
TAATATAAATTCACTAAAATTTCACTTAAGGCAATAAATCCACTTCCTAATTTACCACAAGTTGTATTGATTTCACTTGCCGCCCTCTTACTATATAACCTAAATCCATTGGTATAATCTGTTACAGGGACTCTTAATAAATTTTTAGCAAGAAAATTTGAACACCTAGAAAATACCCGTCTTGAAAGAGACCAATTTAAAATTTTGCTCTTTTTTAAATAACGACTGGCAATCAACAGATCTATATTATTCGCTACCGCATATTCCACCATCGATGGAATCTGTTTTGGAGGATGTGAAAAATCAGCATCTAGCTCTAAAAAATACTCACAATCACTATCAGATAGCTGACTCAGTCCAAAAAGCACTGCACTCCCTCTGCCAGCTTTAAACTCTCTATGAATAATTTTAACCTTGGGGTTCGAGTAATTCTCAAGTGCTTCGATAGTCTTTAGATCTGGCGAATCATCTACGACAATTATATCAGCATTAGAATAGCTAGATAAAATCTCTTTGCAAAGGTCGACTATATTCTCACTTTCGCAGTATGCTGGTATAACTACTCCAATTTTTTTCATTGTCAACATTTCCCTCACTAATGATAGATGCAGTATTTCAAAATCATCTTACCATCCATCTTCTATCAAATAAATCAGATAAATTCACCAGAATTCAGTAAAATTGATAATAGAAAATTAATTAATCAATTTTCTTCAAATCGTTAACACCAACCTACGTGTTAATAAACGTCAACTTATAAAGAAGTCCTAAAAAAATCCTCTTCGAAAGGACTTAAGAACTCAATACTCTGCCCTAACATCTGACCGAAAAACTTCATCTTCAGCTTATCAAAACGGCGTAGTTGCGTTCCTTGTTGATTCGTTCCGAGCAATATTTTATTAATATAACTAAAACAATCATTATCGCCAGGTTTCATCTTAAAGAAGATGTTTTCCAGCGAAGGGGCATTCGTTTCTAATAATTTCCTATGCAAGGCCAACATTTCTATTAATTTTGCACCTTTTACCTGACGTGTTTCATATTGCGAGGGAGTTTCGGAGGTATCGGTTGCATCGGGTGCAAATTCAATGAGATATTCTTTCTCTTGAATGAGTAAAGTGATGTATGCATGTTGTCCTGCGCAGCCATGTAAGATAGGTTGACCAATAAAACTAGCTAGAAAGGTATTTACCTTATATTGAATATCGTTTTGTAAAAATTGCTGAAACTCTTCTTGGGTTGCAAAAAGTGCCCTCACCTCTTGTGTCACTTCGTCATGATAATGTGTTAAAGATAAAACTTCGTTTTGCAGGTGCTCCGTTGCTTCTGCAAGCCCGTTTAAACCAAAGGTCAATTGACGTTGTAAACTGTCTTTAAATAATTTTTTAGGAAGCCTAAAGCCCAACATCCCTCCAGTCATCATCCCTAAAAACCAACCTGAGAGCATACCAGCAAGCGGTTTTCCATTACTAATGCCATAGATTAATCCGCCCATAAAGCCAACAAGTGCGCCAATCGTCCCAATTAATATCGCATTAACCGTTCCTATGACCAGACAAAGTCCATTTTTAAGCTGTGCGGAAAAACCATGCGTATTCGCTATTTCTTTTAACTCTATAATTTGCTGGTTTAAAGTCATTAATAAATTCAGAGCTTTTGGATCTTCTGGTGATAATTCGTTGATTTGATTTAGAGTTTTTATAAACCGCTCAAGAGCACTCTTCAAAGCGCTAGTGTAACTTTGATTATTGTCTTGGGCAGCCTTTAAAAGAATGTACAAATGATATTTTAATTCACTAGCAGGTAATTTTTGATATTGCAGAAAAATATTCATTGAAGTGAACACAGCCCTACCCCTTTAAAAACATACAAATATTATACAGTTATTATTTAAATTGCACAATACGTCCTGCCGTTGTCGGTTGGCTCACAACCCAACTTACTTATTAACTTGGATAAATACCTCAAACTGTTCTAATATTATACAGAAAGCTGTAGAAATGAGGTCGTAAAAATGTATAGCCAACAAATAAGTAGAATAAAAACACTTCTCATGCTGCTTTCAATCCTATTCATCCCACTCTCTCAAGCTTATGCAGCTCAAGCCAAAATCGCCGTGATCGGTGGTGGAATGTCAGGATTATCAGCGGCTTATACTATAACAAAAGGAGATGATGGTAAATTAAATGGTTGGAAAGTTGATGTTTTTGAAGCCACCAATCGTCTAGGTGGCCGTGTCTGGAGTGGTAAACTCTGCACACAATTAAGTAATGGTAGTACCCAATGCCAAACCATGGAATATGGTGGTGAACTCATCGATACCGGTCATACCGCCATTTTAAATTATGCAAAAAAATTCAATTTAACTTTGGAAGATAGAATTGGCTGTGAAGCGCCTAAAGCCTATAAAAATGCACCCTTAAAGTGCTCAAAAACAGCATCCACTTCTAGCCCAACAGGTTTTATTGATGAAAACAATCAAATCTTACCCTTGGTCGAACCCGTTTATTCTGTACTGGATGCTAATAATCAATCCGTTATTTACACAGCTACCGAAGCCCAAAATGATTGGTATACAGCTGGAGCACCCAAGGATGCTAAAAATTACATAAGCAAAGACACCCAGGAAGCAGGTTATCCTACGCTATTTAATCTGTTTACCGATGCAGGAAAATTACTGGATAAAACTCCTTTAAGTGTTTATTTAGACAATCTCGGTAGTTTAGGCATTTCTGATAAGTTTATTCAATTGTTAAGAGTTGCTTATGTAGGTGAATTTGGTTTGGAAGTTAGTCAACAAAGCACCCTGAATATGCTCTACTTGTTAGGTTATTCCGGTAAAGCTCTCGAAATCTTTGGTGAGTCTGACGAACGATATCATATTGCTGGTGGCAATGAACAACTCATCACTAATTTAAGAGATGAGATTCTTTCCTTAGGAAATAACATCAAAATGAATCATCGTTTGATTAAAATTGAACGTTTAACCAATGGCAAATATAAATTAACCTTTGATCATCCAATGAGCCAAAATAACAGTCAAGACGTGTATATTTATGATCGCGTAGTCTTAGCTATTCCTTTTTCGGTTATGCGTAAAACCGATCCAGTGAATGGTGAAAATTTACAACAAAAATTTGGCTGGTCAGTGGATATTAGTAAAGCAGGCTTCAGCAATTTAAAGCTTAAAGCAATTAATCAGCTGCCTATGGGTAGAAATGCAAAAATAATTATGCAATTTAACAAACGTTTCTGGCGCCCACAAGGCCTAAGTGGTGATAGCTATGCAACTGCCTACAAAAACAATAAAGAAACTAACTATCAAAACACCTGGGAAACCACTTTAGGGCAAACGGGACAGACTGGTATTTTAGTCAACTATATCAGCGGCAACAAAGCCATAAATGTAGTCAACTCTCAAAGCAAAATGTGGTGGGATCCTAAAGCGACGAATGAATCCGCTGCCGTTAAAAATAATGTGAAGACAGTGCTTCAGCAAATTGATGAAGTGATCCCCGGTGCAGAAAATTCCTTAAATTTTGCTGGTTTTCAACAAGCGAATCTCGCGAGCTGCGATGCAAGTACCAGTAAAAATTGTGAGCTTTACACCAATGTCGTTTCTATCAATTGGGTAAAAAATCCCTACACCCGTGGATCCTATGCAGGTTATGCTCCGGGTCAAAGTGTAGACTTCGCAGGCATTGAGCCTGCAGCTGAACCTTGTAATGCAGCAGATCCTGAGTTGTGTTTGGATTTGAACTATCAATTAATAGAACGTAATGTCCATTTTGCTGGTGAGCAAACTACCTATGACTTTATTGGTTATATCGAAGGTGCCGCTGTTAGTGGGCAAAGAGCAGGTAACGAAGTACGTGCTGCTCTGGAAATGCAAAATGTCCCTGCGGATTTTCCTTAATCCTAAACAACGGGATATTGTGTTGAAGCAACATCTGCTAAATTGGCTGGCTCCTCTGGAAGAGGAAACCAGCCATTTCTATTTTCTGAGAGCCTACTTTCATTTCTAAGCGGAGGATTAGAAGCTGCGCTGACATTTGCTGGAGCAGCAGGCGCAAGGCCCTGGGTTATCTCCGCTAATTCATTCATGTCTGCCTCTTCTTGTGCTTTCTGTTCCTCTGCGCACAATCTCTCTAGGGCTTCGATAGCCGCGTCATAAAATAGAGTATAATCTCTTTCATTATCCATTTTCGCCTCAAGTTTTGTTGAAGCATGGATAGTGGTCACTCGAGTATTGTTTTTAAGCGATTGGAGTTGCTGCGTAGAATCATCTACAAAAACGTATTTCATCTCTTGAGTATTAGTATGCTTTTCAAAGGTTAACAAACCCTCACCTTTAGGAATTTTAGCAATCTCAGCCCAAGAAAGTTTCTCATCATATTGTGGAGAATTATTAGACGCCAAAAAGACAGCGGTTCTGATCATTTCTATGGTTTGTGGGGAAAGAGGTAAGGCGCTGGACAACATGGATTTTACTGGTTGCTCATCCCAACAACCCGTCGTGTAAAACATCAATCGCACACCTAATTTTCCAGCTGTTTCTAGCAATTTCTTGAGTTTGATTGGATTAATTATAGACACGTGTTCCTGACAAAAATGCTCTTCCCAAGTCATCGTAAGCTCGTAAAGGTCTGCACTATAGGTATGGTGACCCATTGCAGAAAACATATATTCAGAAAGTGCCAAAAAAACAGTGTGATCAAGGTCTAAGACTAGGGTAATCATAAATGGGATGGCTAATTTAAAGATTTATTATACATAATATGAACATGGTTTTCAAAAAATGGCGCAAAAATGAGATGGGACCACATTAGTCCCCATTCAATTGAAAAAATGCTTACTCTTCCCCATCTAGGATACTTTGAGGAATGCCTGAATTATCATTAGGATCCTCTGTGCCATACATAGTCCCATGAGATGATATGGTATTATTATTCTGTACATTTGCATTATGTTTATGCATTACAGGTGCTTCGTTAGTATTTGCGCAACTGCTCAATATAAACAGAGGAGCTAAAAGACTGACTATAAAAAGCGTACGAAGATATTTCATTGTCATTCCTGAAAAAATGAGTCTAATTTAATTATAGTACAATCCTGTCATTCTTGGGTAAGTGGAGACCCTCTGGTATCAACACCCCTACTGTTATCATAAATTGCGCCAAATAATAGCTTAGCATCACTAATAACGTTAAATTTAAACCAGGATTAACAAAAAGATTATACGCAAACACTGAATCAGATATTAAAAAACTCACCCCACCCAGCAAAAGATAAAAGGGATATTCACTAACCTGGGTTGTTAAAAAGACCATTACAAAAAGAATCGCGAAATAAACGCACACTGGAACTAATAAAGGTCCTAAATGCGGGAAAACGATATAAAACAATAACGCACTATAAACAATCAAAGGAACAATATAAAAAACACGTTTCTTATTAAAAGAAAATTGTTTAATAAATAAAGCAATATAACAGCAATGCGCCAGTAAAAAACAAACGATTCCTAATTCAACCTGTTGTGCTATAGGTAAAGTCAGGACTATATCCCCAATTAAAGAAAACCCTAAAGCGGCCATTAATAAAGCCTTGCTGGGATGCTGAAGTTCGCTATGCCAAACCCAAATCAGCAAACAAAGGATAGGAATAGGCTTAAAAATCGTCGTTAATGGATAACTAATAAAGGACACACAAGCGAGGTAAAGTATAGCTGTGCATAAAAAAGCAAAACCAGCTGAGGATTGTTTAGTCTGCTTCATTATCAGTCCTTATTTAATTAAAATTAAAGTGTCTTTCCCTTAGATTCAGGTAGAGTTTTACGATTAGCATCACCGTATAAATAGGAATTTAATAAAATTAAAGCGCCCTGAGTCATACTTAAGGTCACTGCCCCCATATTTAAGATCCCTAACAATGTTGAAGTATCATCAGAAGCCGCATAAATTTTGGTTGCTTCAACCGCAAACAGCAAAAAACCTAAGGAAAACTGCACGCCACCTATCATCTGTCCCATATAAGAATAAGCCGTATCATCGCCTTTTTCGCGATAATATCGATTACCAAAAAACCCCATTCCCCCAATGACCATCCCACTGACACTATTAAACAGGTTAGCACCTGCGAAATTTTCGGTTGTTTTACTTAATGCATACAGTACCGAAGGACTCCATATCGCCAATTGGGTATTAAAAATCCGGGCATTTTCATACACATCAGGGCCTACTTTGGGCTTTTCTGGAGTGGTAGTTGGGGTAGTTTGTATCGCAGATGGGTCGACTTTTTCGACGGTCATTTTAATTCCTTTTAAAACATGATTCCCTAAATAAACGCTATTTTTTAGAAAAAGATGAGCGTTTCCAAAATATCTACTATAGTTAATTTAAACGACAAAAAAAACAAAAAACGTAATTAATATCATAATGTTGGAAATTAATTACCTTCTGGATGGGGGAAAACATGTTAATGCGCTGGCTGGGTGTGGCTTTCTTGGTTACCATTTTCAATACGCCGTGCTTTGCTGCTGAAGAGCATGAAATAGCCATTACGATTGATGATTTACCATTCGTAGGTTCCGGCACTAGTACCCCAGGCAATTTGAAACGTACGCAAGAGCGTTTTATGGCTATTGTTAAAACCTTGGTGGATAATCAAGTTCCTGCTACGGGATTTATCATAGGCCGAGCCGTAGCTAAAAACGAGTGGGAGTTATTGCAAACCTTCCGTGACCAAGGATTCAGCTTAGGCAATCACACCTATACGCACCGTAGCTTAAATGGCATGTCTGCGGAAAAATACATTGAAGATATTGCACATGCGGACACGGCTTTAGCCTCAGTCATGACTGAGCCTAAATATTTCCGTTATCCTTATTTAGCAGAGGGTAAGGGAGAGAAAAAACAACAAGTGCATGATTATCTTGCTGAACACCATTATACCATCGCGCCAGTAACAGTAGACAGTAAGGATTATGAGTTTAATGCGCAATTTTATCGGATAGCCTATCGTAACCGTCCCAAAAGTTTAAATGGCTTTAAAAAACGTTATTTAGCCTTTATTTGGAAACAAACTTTACGTGCGGAAGAAAAAGCGAAAAAGGTAGAAGGCCAACCTGTTAAACAAATTTTGCTGATACATGCCAATCTAATAAACAGCCTCTGTTTACCGGACATTATCGCTATGTATAAAGAAAATGGGTATAAGTTTATTAGCTTATCAGAAGCATTAAAAGGCAATACGGCACCAGTAATTAATGATTCCACCTTAGTGCCGGCAAATACAAATACTGAAGTGGCTGCTCCAGAAAAAAAGGAATAAATTAAGCCGTTTTATTAATACGTGATAAGGCATGTCGAGGTAAGAGTAGCCAATAATGGCCCTCGTTTTTCATATGCCCAGCAATGAGCGTTGCCTTATCACCACCACCCCAAAACACATCACCACGCACTTTCCCTTTAATCGCCCCCCCAGTATCCTGAGCAATCATCAGTCTTTGCATGGGTTTGTTGGTGTCGGGATTTTTACTATCAGGACGGGTAGTACTTAACCATAAAGGCGTACCCATTGGTATCCATTGTTTATCAATGGCCATGGAGTAACCTGGCGTTAAAGCCACGCCTTGTGAACCCAAAGCCCCGTCTAAAGAAAGCTTTCTAAAGAAGATGAAGGATTTATTTTGGTTGATGACGGTGTGCATCTTTTTTGGATGCGCTTCCAAATAACGTTTAATCCCTTGCATGGATGCATTGTGCTTAGTCATCAC
>SCSO01000091.1 GCA_004297865.1 Legionella sp. | reverse complement strand
AATTTTTTTACCGGTGTTCACTGAACCCGTAAAAGAAATTTTAGCGATATGATCGTGCGCCAATAATTGCTGCGCAATTTGCCCATCACCTAAAACTACATTAAAAACTCCCGGAGGCATTCCAGCTTCGATAAATATTTCAGCTAATACAGTAGCCGTCATCGGTGTTAATTCTGAAGGTTTAAAGATCATAGTATTACCCATGATCAAGCAGGGGGCTGCCTTCCAACAAGCGATTTGTAAAGGGTAATTCCAGGCTCCTATACCCACACAAACCCCTAAGGGCTCACGTTGGGTATAAATTAGGGCTGTAGGGTAGGGCATCACCTGATCTTCCAACCCTAAAGCGATTTTAGCAAAATACTCTAAGGAATCCGCTGCAGAATACACATCGACGGCCAAGGCTTCTGCAATAGGCTTACCAGTGTCCCAAACCTCTAATTTGGCTAGGTCTTGTACTCGTTGACGTAATAAGGTGGCTGCTTTTAATAAAACCTCGCTACGTTGATTCATGGGCCATTTTGACCATATTTTAAAGGCATCTAGACTAGATTGGACTGCATCAGCAAGATCATCGGTATTGGCATAAGCCATTTGAGAAATGATTTCATTGGTTGCTGGATGAAAATTAGGATGCAGAGCATTATTTGCAGCAGAATTCTTACTTCGACCATCAATAAAATTGTGATAAATTGGTTTTAAAACAGACACTTATAAATCCCTTTAAGCAATGAATATTTTTCAACATCCTTCAGCTTACCTTCAGCGAGAAATGATTTCAACTGATGCAGGTTTTCGTGAACGTGTTCGTGCCAGTGAGGCTGTAGGTTGGGTCGTGACCCAACATAACCATTTCATCCTAGCTTAAGATTTTTTGTTGGGTCACGACCCAACCTACAAAAGAAATATGATACCCCCACTTCACCCTTAAAAACTGGTCAAAAAATTACCAATTACCCCCAAAATAGGCTATATTTAACACATATAGGTGATGATGTACCTCTGGCTGAACCAGTTAATAATTGAGTCAGGGAAGTGGTTTTGTAGCATTGTGTGTAAGTCTATAGTGAGTAGAAAACCTAAAATGTTGCATAAGCTTCCAAGGTGAATATCCGTAGAGGCTCAGTATCCGGGGGGTCATCGCCTGTACTTTTACGGTAAAATTGATAATTTACAGAGCATGTAGTATAATTTAATTGCACATTAATAAGCTAGGATGCCAATATGAAAAAGTTAATGATTGCTTTTGTTCTCAGTGCTCCAATGTTGTTATTAACCGGCTGTGCTGTGGACACGGTAACTTATAGTACAGTAGGTTATGATCCTGTATACACCAATGATTATATTTATTCAGTTGGTTATCAACCTTATTGGGGTGGTTACTATTCTGGGTATGGTGTAGGAGGTTATGGATATTGGGGTAGTTATTACTACTAATCTTCATAATTCTACACGTTAGGGTGCCTGATTTAATTCACGCACCCTAATCCTTTTTATTCCTTCGCACGAGAAACGTATTCGCCTTTGCGCGTATCCACTTTAATCAATTCACCCGTTTGTACGAATAAGGGTACTCGGACTACCGCACCTGTTTCTAGTTTGGCTGGTTTACCGCCGCCGCCAGAAGTATCACCGCGGACTCCAGGATCAGTTTCTACAATTTCTAATACAACGAAAGTAGGTGGTAAAACTTGAATGGGCTCATTATTCCAAAGTGTTACTACACACACATCTTGCTCTTTTAACCATTGTTCGGCATCAGACAAAACGTCTTGATTTAATGCATATTGCTCAAAGTTTTCGGGAACCATGAAGTGCCAAAGCTCGCCATCGCTATAAAGATATTGCATTTCCATATCGACAACATCAGCAGAAGGTAAGGTATCTCCAGATTTGAAGGTACGCTCAACCACTCGGCCGGTCTTTAAATTACGAATTTTAACGCGGGTAAAGGCTTGTCCTTTTCCTGGCTTCACAAATTCGCAATCAAGAATGTTGCATGGTGCGTCATCCACCATTACTTTTAAACCGTTTTTGAATTCATTGGTGCTATAGATTGCCATTTGTACTCCAGAGTTGAGATTTTTTCATATTTTCGTTAAAGTGGCACAGTTTATCAAGTCTGTACTATTAATGCGAGATTCCTTTTGAGTTGGCAAAAAAATTTAGGGCAAGGCTTTAATTCGGTCAATGAACTTTTAAATTTTTTAAAATTGCCCACGCAGCATGGAAGTTTGCAAGCCGAAAAAGAGTTTCCCACCCGAGTTTCTCGGAGCTTTGCAGCGCGCATGCAAAAAGGGAACCCACAAGATCCTTTGTTATTACAAGTCTTAGCTGCCCCAGCTGAAATCAATGAAAAGCTAGGATATACAACAGATCCTTTGGACGAATCACAGGCTAATCCTCTTAAAGGCTTAATCCATAAATATCATGGACGTGTCTTAATGACCCTAACAGGGGCATGTGCCATCAATTGTCGTTATTGTTTCCGCCGGCATTTCCCTTACCAAGACAATAATCCCGGAAGACGGGGATGGCGAGACATTTATGACTATATCCAAAATGACCCCAATATTACTGAGGTCATTTTAAGTGGGGGTGATCCGTTATTAGCAGCCGATGTGTTATGGGAGGAGCTCATTGAACATTTGGACGCAATTCCCCATGTTCATACCTTAAGGATTCACACCCGTATTCCTATCGTTTTTCCAGAGCGTATTGATGCGGATTTCTTAAAGGTTTTAACCAAAACCAGGTTAAAAAAAGTGGTGGTCTTGCATTGTAATCATCCGCAAGAACTGGATGAAACAGTCGCGCAGGTCTGTAAGCAATTACAAGAAAACGGTTGTTTACTATTAAATCAAAGCGTTTTATTGGCAGGTGTAAATGATGATGCAAGAATCTTAGCCAACTTGAGTCAAACTTTATTTGCTTATGGCGTATTACCTTATTATTTGCACTTACTGGATAAAGTAAAAGGCGCTGCTCATTTTGATTTACCCTTGGCACAAGCCCAAGCCATTTATAAAGAATTGCAAGGACTGCTGCCTGGATATCTATTACCGCGATTAACTCGAGAAGAACCTGGTCAATCAAGTAAAACACTTATTCTTTAAACCGAGTTGTCCTCATACAATTTTAGCAATTTTTCTTGGGCGCAATTATTGCCTTGCACAAGAGGTTTATAAGTCCCATCGCTTTCCATTTCCCAAGTATTGCTATTGTCTTTAAGATAGTTTTTCAAGATTTCATTTTTAATCCGCTCTTTACAACCCGGATCTAATATAGGGAACATAATTTCTATACGATGATATAAATTTCTTTCCATGAGGTCGGCACTGGCGCAATAAATGGATTCTTCCTCATTAATTCGAAAATAAAAAATACGATGATGCTCAAGGAAACGGCCAATAAACGAAAGTACACGAATATTATCAGATACCCCAGGTAAGCGAGGTTTTAAACAACAGACTCCGCGAACTAATAAATTAATTTTAACGCCAGCTTGTGATGCCTTATATAAAGCTTGAATAATTACTTTATCAGTTAATCCATTCACCTTAAGCATAATTTCCGTATCCACGCCTTCGCTTGCAGCAGTGGTACATTGCTCAATGTATTGCAAAAGGGTTTTCTGCAAAGTAAATGGGGCATGGCTAATGGCTTTCAATTTGACCGCCTTACCTAAACCAGTCAATTGTTGAAAGATCATTTGTGTATCGGAAGCAATAGTAGGTTCGCAAGTTAATAAACCTAAATCCGTGTAACGTTTGGCGGTTTGTTCGTGATAATTTCCTGTACTTAAATGCACATAACGTTTTAATTTGCCATGAGTTCGTCTCACCACTAAAGTCATTTTGGCATGAGTTTTATAACCGACCACACCATAAAGCACTAGGATTCCTGCAGCATGTAAACGGTTCGCTAATTTTAAATTCGATTCTTCATCAAAACGTGCTCGCAATTCGATAACTGCGGTGACTTCTTTGCCGGAATGAGCCGCATTCACCAACGCATCCACCATGACGGATTCGGAGTGAGTGCGATATAAGGTTTGGTTAATGGCTAGCACATTAGGATCGGCTGCGGCTTGGCGCAAGAAATCAATCACCAGATTAAAACTTTGGAAAGGATGATGCAGTAAAATATCTTGCTCATCGATTATATTAAATAAATTACGTTCAGATTTGGAAAAATTCGGGTATTGAGAAGTAAATGGCGGATAATTCAAATCGGGTCTATCAATACTATTAATGGCGGTCATATACCGTTGGATGTTAACGGGACCATCACAATAATAAGCATCTTCATGGCGTAGATGATATTTCTGTAGGAGAAAATCTACAATTTTGTCGGGGCATTTGTCTTCAATTTCTAGGCGTACCACATGACCATAATGGCGAGAGAATATTTCGCGTTGTACGGCTTTAGCCAAGTCATCAATTTCTTCTTCTCTTAAAAAAAGATCGCTATTACGCGTGAGACGAAAAGCGTAGCAACCACTAATTTCCATTCCTGGGAACAGGCTGTTGACATGCGTTTTAATGATGGACGACAAGTAAACAAAGTAATGGGCATCACCACATAATTCAGAAGGCAAATGTATCATGCGGGGGATGGACCGGGGTGCATGCACTACCGCGTAATTAATATTTCGATCAAAGGCGTCCTTACCACTTAAAGAAATGATGAAGTTTAAACTTTTATTAATAAGTCGGGGCAAGGGATGGGCTAGGTCTAAAGCGATAGGGCTGATAATAGGTAATATTTCATTTTTAAAATAATGCTTGGCCCAGAGGTGAATATCATCAGTCCATTGAGGCGTTTCTAGGAAATGAATGTTTTCTTTGCGTAGCGCGGGCAAAAGTTGTTTATTAAAAATACTATAAAGCTCATCAATCAGCACATGTGCTTTTTGACTAATCAGGCTATAGGCTTCATCTGCGCGTAAACCATCGATGGTTAACTTGCCTGATGACAAGGCAATTTTCTCTTTTAAACCCGCCACACGAATTTCAAAGAACTCATCCAAATTACTACTGCAAATACTTAAAAACCGCATTCTTTCCAATAAAGGAACACGTTCATCATTGGCAAGTTTAAGCACTCGCTCATTGAAAGCGATGGCAGAAAATTCGCGATTAATATAATAATCTGGGTTATCCAGCAAACTACTATCCATGGCTAACTCCACGTATCCTTATTATTTTAGTTTAGTGCCAAATAAGTCTTAGCGCACCAGAAAAAAACAAAGACCAATAAAAACTAAGAACCCCCAAAAGGGAGAGACATTTAAAAAAGCTAAAGCGATAAAAAACACCAGAGAAATAATGGCAATAGGGTAAGAAACATAAATACCCACTACCCCTTGAGCCACAGAATAGGTTGCAGCTGCTAACAAGGCTAAGGCACCGTATTGCACGCCAATCATGACCTTTTTGGTGGTTGGGCCATCATGAGTGGTTAACCAATGATAACCTGCTGCTGCCATAATTAAACCCGGCAAATTTAAACTGAGTACAGCCAATACTAAACCGGCAAAACCTGCTGCTTTATACCCAATGAGCGCTGCTAATTTAACTCCTGTTAAACCGGGGAATAAAAAACTAGTACCTAACATACTAATAAATTCTTCTTGGCCGACCCAATGTCTATAGGTCACTGCCTCATATTCCAGAAGTTTCAGCATGGAATTCCCTCCACCTAAGGAGATGATCCCAATCTTACCGAAACTAAAAATGATACTTAAAAGTGTATTAATCATGATCACTAATTTTTTTCAAGAAGCTTACATAATCGCAGGAAACATACTTGCCCAGCAAGTGTTGGCTCAGAGTTTCTACTCCTTTAAGTGATCGACCCTCCACACAGGCTGTGAAATAGATCTTTTGATTAATCTCAAGACGGGCTAGTTCGAGTTTTATTCCGGGAGTATTGGGAAACTTATAAACAAATGCTTCTTTTTTAACCTGCACAATGTGCGCTTTAGTTAAAGCATCTTGTTGCAGCGCTAATAACTCTGGGTTATCCCTGTGTTCAGATAAATTAATTTTGGCTGCAAAACCTAATAATTTTTTGGTTTTTTTGACCAGAGGTTTATACAATAATTCATTGCGTCTCAGTTTGATGTTGCAATCTAAATCGGGGAGAAGGTAGTAAGCATCTTCTTTATTTTTTTGTTCGTATTGTGTCAAGTTAAGTAAGTCTGGATTAACTGCATTTAAAATAATGATTTCCTCATGGGACCAAAAGGCACGCTTTTCCCATTTCAGGTTCTCTTTTTCATGATTATCGAGGTCCTCTTTGAGGAATTTTTTTTTTGTTGAAAACTCGAAATTCCAAACTAATCTTTGCGTCATATCTATTTTCCAGGTTAGCGAGGTTACTCGCAATCTGCGGTATAAAGAGTATATACTAGTGGACTAATTGCAATAAAAAAAGGATAGGAAGGATCTTTATGGCAACTGCACTGTTTTTAGTTTATCTGATATTTACGCTCATAGTGTTGTATCGAGCGTTAAATCCTATCGTCTGGGAAGTAGGCAGTGTTATTTATCTGATTGTGGCGACCTTTGTTATCGGAATGCCATGGTTTATCGTTTTGCCAGTTTGGGCCGCTATTATTGTTGCTATTTTGGTCGTGCAAGTCGAACCTTTGCGCATCATGATTGCCGATAGCCTTTATAAAACCGCAGGCAAATCAGTTCCTAAACTATCAAAAACAGAGGAAGAAGCGTTAAATGCGGGTGATACTTGGCTTGAGCAAGATGTTTTTACTGGTACGCCTAATTGGGAACGATTAGCTGCTGTTAACACGGAATTAAGTGCAGAAGAACAAGCCTTCCTTGACAATGAAACGCAAACTCTTTGCAGTATGTTAGACGAATGGGAAATCTCTCAAGCGCATGATTTACCACCTAAGGTATGGACGTACATTAAAGAAAATGGTTTTTTTGGCTTAGTCATTCCAAAAGAATATGGCGGAAAAGGTTTCAGTGCTCGCGCACATTCCGATGTGGTCATGAAAATTGCCAGTCGTTCTGGAGTTGCTGCAGTGACCGTCATGGTACCTAATTCCTTGGGCCCAGGTGAATTGATTAATTATTATGGAACAGAGGAACAAAAAAGCTATTACCTTCCCCGTTTAGCGAAAGGAGTGGATATCCCTTGCTTTGCGTTGACTGAACCCTATGCAGGTAGTGACGCTACATCTATTCAATCCACTGCCATTGTGATGAAGAAAAAAATAGATGGTAAAGAGGTTTTAGGTTTAAACATTACTTTAGATAAGCGTTGGATAACCTTAGCACCTGTAGCCACTTTAATCGGTTTAGCAGTTAATTTACAGGATCCAGATGGTTTATTAGCAGGTGAGGGTCAAGAAGGAATTACCTGTCTACTAATTTCCCGAGATAGCGAAAACTTAGAAATAGGAAACCGACATCTGCCCGCGGATCAACCTTTTATGAATGGAACCGTGCGTGGAAAGGATATTTTTGTACCAATTACCACCATTATTGGAGGTCAAAAAGGTGCTGGCGGTGGTTGGAAGATGTTAGTGGAATGTCTATCAATTGGACGGTCTATTTCTTTGCCTGCTTTAGGTGCAGCATCCTCATCAGTAGGATATATCGCAACGGGAGCCTTTGCCCGAATTCGTCGTCAATTTAATGTGGAAATTGCCCAGTTTGAAGGCATTGCAGAAAAACTTGCGGAGATTGCCGGTTTAAACTATTTAATCAACTCAACTCGTTTATTGACAGTCGCGGCGGTGAATGAGCACAAGAAGCCTTCAGTGGCATCGGCGATCACTAAATATTTTAATACAGAATTGGGACGGGTCGTCGTGAATGCTGCTATGGACGTTCATGCTGGACGAGCAGTCGTAGTGGGGCCACGTAATTATTTAACAAATGGTTATCAAGGCGTTCCTATTTCTATTACGGTAGAAGGGGCAAATGTGATGTCTAGAAACCTTCTGATTTTTGGTCAGGGTTCTATGGCTTGTCATCCTTACATCCGCGAAGAATTTTATGCCGTCTCTAATGAAGATCAAGATCGTTTTAGAGTAGTCATTTGGCAGCACATCCAGTACTTCATGCAAAATTTAGCTAAAACGATTTGTTCTGCGTGGACTGGCGGTTTCTTTATCCAGGTGCCAAATAATTCTTTATCTAAAGAATATAAACGTTTGGGTCGTTTAAGCCATGCCTTTGCATGGTTAGCCGATTTGTCTTTAATTTATTTGGGCGGGGATTTAAAACGGAAAGAGCGTATTTCTGCCAGATTAGCCGACGGGATGTCTTACCTTTACATGGCCATGGCGGTTTTACGCAACGTGCAATCACAATCAGATAATAAAGACGAGCAAGTGCATGCGCAATGGGCGGTGAGTTATTGTTTCTATCAAGCTCAAAAATCTTTATTGGCTTTATGCCATAATTTCCCTTCTAAACCGTTAGGATTTTTAGCGCGTTTGATTGCTTTTCCATTTGGACAAACCATGCGCTATCCCTCAGATAAGCTTGATCAAAAATTAGCTCGCTTAATGACTGAGAATAATCACTATCGTAATCGTTTGAAAAATTACATTTATTTAAGTGGGGATCCGAAGCAACCCGTTGACCGTGTAGAGGAAGCTTTGCAATTGATTATAAACACAGAAGGTTTGAGTCAAAAAGTTAATGATATAAGACGTTATAAGTTCACTAAATACACTGAAAAACTAAAGGAAAAGGTCAATAAAGGCGAACTGACTCAGCAAGAAATGGACGATTTAATTGCTGTTGAAGACGCACGTTGGGATGCTGTTTTAGTGGATGAATTTACTTTTGATTCGATGAAAAAGAAAACTTTTGAGTCAGTTATCGATAAAATTAAGTCGCCATTACGCTAGTTTTACAGATTTTTAACATAGATTGCAGGGTTGAAGAGTATTTGAGGTAGTGCCTTTTGCTATACTGTGAATAAAAATAGTAGCCATTTGAGAGATTAAACGATGCCAGAATACATGCCGAAGTCAGCTCAATTAGCAAAAATAATGCAATTAGTGGAAAATTCACCGGAAGCTGCTGATTATTTTGTAGCAAGATTTGAACAAACCTTTTCTAAAATGCTGTCAAATCCTGAAGTAATAAATATGCATCAAAGGATAATTAATTTTGCTAAAAATTCACATTTAGCTAATGATGATAATTCCTCTGCTTGGAGCGCGCGCATGCCTGTGACTGGTCCTTTGGCC
>SCSO01000090.1 GCA_004297865.1 Legionella sp. | reverse complement strand
CCTTGAGGAAGAAGGACCAAAAGTTGATTTCACCGGCACGGTATTAGAAGAAGAAGAAGAGGAAAGACCAGGACCGAAAATGTAGGTTCCAGAATGTAGAATGTAGCCTGTATTAGACGAAGTCGTAATACAGGAATTAGAAGCACCACAAAACCCATCAATTACTAATAGCTCGCATCAATAACTCCAGCTCTTCCTTCACCCCAATCTTCAGCCAAATCACCATCCCCAGTAGCCCAAATGGGTACAGGGACTGAGTAAGTGCTTCGTTCCGCATCTTGAATACAACCTGTTAATAGAAAAGCACTTAAACCAACGAAGAATAGGAGATATAGGGATTTCATAGGACGTCCTTATCATTTTTAATTCTTTTAATTATAGAACAAAATTTGAGCATTTATTTGAAGTAAAGTAGTTTTAGCTGTAAAGCCCAGACTACCATTACCATGGACATGTCTTGGTTTATGCAATATAAATAGAAATAACCAATAAACTCATAGCGTTAATCAAAAATCATGAAAAAATTGTTTTACGGCATGCTCTTTATATTATTAAGCCTCGTATTGATTTTTTTTCTGCAACCCTTCATCGGTTTGAATATTTCATTTTCTGAAATGGTGGCTCATTCGTTACCTTTTTTAAAACCGCAAGCTTCAGCCAATGTTCAATTAAAAAATCATTTTACTCTAAAACCTTATGCTCAAGGTTTAGAAAAACCCCGTTTTATGCACGTCACTAAGACAGGGGATTTGTTAGTCACAGAACCTGCAAAAGGAAATCTGATTCTTATCCCCTATAAAAAACCGGAACAAAAAAGAATACTACTATCTGGTTTAAATAATCCTCATAGCATGGATATTTATAATGATTATTTATATGTAGCGGAAGAAAACGCTATTGGCCGCATTCACTTTTTAGAAAATGAAGGACGAACGCAAGGAGAATATGAGCATGTTATTAGTAATCTCCCTGCTGATGGAGGTCATTGGACGCGTACGATTAAATTTGGACCTGATGGATTTGGTTACGTATCTATTGGATCTTCTTGCAATGTGTGCATTGAAAATAATCCTTTCAGAGCTTCGATTGCTCGCTTTAAACCCGATGAAAACCATTTAACCATTTATGCGAAGGGATTACGTAATTCAGTAGGTTTTGATTGGGCAGAAGATGGTTCTTTGTATGCGACAGAAAACAGCCGTGATTTTTTAGGCGATGATTTCCCACCGGAAGAATTAAATCTCATTCAAGAAAATCATTTTTATGGTTGGCCTTTTGCAAGTGGTGATCGCGTTCCTGATCCTAAGTTTGGTAAAGGACATGAGCGACAAATTAAAGAATCCACCATTCCTATTTTTAAATTTGCAGCCCATCAAGCACCTTTAGGAATCACGTTTATCAAAAATCCTAAATCACCTTTATATAAAAAAGCATTGGTCGCTTTTCATGGTTCATGGAATAGTTCGGTAAAGGTGGGTTATAAAGTTGTGAGTTTAAATTTTGCCAATGGAAAAATCGTGCAAGAAGATTTTATCGACTTTCTCAAGGATGGCAAAGTCACAGGTAGGCCCGTGCAGGTTGTTGAAGGAAAAGAGGGTGAATTGTATTTATCTGATGATTTCAATGGAGTGATTTATATTATTAACTAAGGCACTAACCCCCGGGTTGGGGAAACTTTGTTTCCTCGCAAGCAACAGATGTGTTAACAATAAGAATATAGTTCGCTATTTTTCGGATTATTTAACCGACCGCGCCCCATTGTTTATGCTGTTTTAATACTGCCAACAGTAGGTCTAGAGTTCTGGGATTCAGCTTCTTTAAAATATTCAGTGAGTTGTTTGGAAAATAAACACCAGTATTGTTGGTTATTGCGAGGCTTATTTCCCCATTTAGTTTCAACGATGCTGTCTTTGCCAATTTCTCTTAGAAGTACTGCCATTAAAATTTGCTGAATTGAATGCTCATGCCAATTGCCAAAATGTTGATGCCACATAAGGGCTCTTAGAGTTTCATTTAAGTTTTGAGCTCGTTCGCTCGTCGACGTATCAGGAAAGGGTGGGGATTTAAGCAAATTTAAGGCGTTATTTTTACTTGTACCTATTACAGGTTCAAAAAATCTATAGTCACTATCTTGACCAACTCGTTGCTCAAACACATTAAAAGTAGTTTCTACAATGTTTAAAACATGTTGAACTCTTTGCTCTAAAAGCTTATTACTCGGAGTCGTTGTAGCAACAGCACTACTTACAGTATTTGAATTCGTCGTTGTGTTATTGCTTTTTGGTGTCAATTGGGAAGTGTTAGCAGCGTCTGCCTTTACCACATTATCTTTTTTTACAATAAGTGCTGTGTTTGCATCAGCACTAGTATTTTTATACTCTAAAATATATTTTTCAACTAAAGAGGCAATGAGATAATCTTTTACCATTTTTTCAATTGGTGTCTTGGTACCGGGGTAAGTTTTCCCGAAGCTCTTTATGTGTTCCTCTAAGGCTCCCCTGTCATAAGTAACACCGGAGTCGGTTAAAACAGGATCACTTAAAAATTTTCCTGAAAATGGGCATTTTAATAAATCCTCCAGTTTCTTTCTCTGATCTACAGAGAGGCTTACTTCCTCTGGAGAGGACAAATGTGTAGAGACATATACAGTTAAATTTTTAACTAACTTATTTGAAATAACAAAAGTTAAAGGCTGGTTGGTCAAGGGGTCTAGCTTATGATGTTCTAGTAATTGCTCAATTTCCTTCTGCTCGTAAGTATGGCCGCTATTAGATGTGCTAGGAAAGTCGAATTGATCAAAGGTCAACGGGCAGTTGAATAATTCTCTTATAAATTTAATCATTGGAACAACTCTTAAAAAAACGCATTGTTCCAATTCAATTCATTATTGTCAAGTTATTGACTGTATAATATTGTTCATTACTTAGAGGGTAATTAGGCGCAGATTTTAACTGCTATTTTGGGGATTAAAGACAGTTTTAACAGTTTGCTCGCTACTATCTATTGCGCTATGCAACTTAGAACGCTGGCGAACAAGCTCCGATATTTTTCCTGATTCGGAGCTACAACTCTCTATAGCCTTTTTACGAATAAACTCAGCAAAGACCTCCCGCACTTCGAGGAATCTACTTAGATCATTTTTGCTGGTCGTATGAGTTATGAGTTGATCAAGCATTTGAGAAGGGGTTAATCCTTCATCATTAGTTAATAACAAATCTGCTCCGTGCTTGAGCAATAGTTGAGCTGATAGCTTGTTTCCCCGTTCGACAGCATAATGTAACGCCGTCCACTTCTTATTAGTTTGTTTATTTACCTTTGCGTTATGAATAAGCAAACATTCAACAACACCTGCTTGATTACAACACGTTGCTTGTTGCAGTGGAGTTAAACCCTCATAATTAATTTCATCGACATCTGCTCCAGCATCAATTAACAGATTAAATAATTTAACATTTTCGGTATGATTTATAACCTCAAACAACATACCTACATACCAGGGCCTACGGTGTGCTTCATCTCCTGGTGAGTCATATTCAAGAACCTCTTTTTTGTTAGTAATTGGTAACAGCATGGCAACCATCTGAGCGTTTCCTGCCGTAACAGCACAGCTCAGAGGTGATTTTTCTTTATATTTATTTGGATCAGCCTTATTTTCAAGTAAAACTCCTACCATGATTGCGGCATTGCGCTTTTCTTTATCAGTTAACTCTGTCCACGTAGTCACCATGAGTAATGGAGTCCGCCCCTTTTTATCCTCCACATTAACATCGGCACCTCTTGCAATCAGCTCACGCACTTCGGCAGCATTATTTTTCGCAACTGCAATATGCAGTCGACTCTTTCCTTCTACATTCAGCGCATTTATATCTACTTTGCGCTCAAAATAGCTGATTAATTCTTCATTTTTTGTTTCTCTAGCTTTTTCCAGTGCGGATACAAAAGATGCTTTTTCAATTAAAGGATGTTCACAGAGTCTTCGAACAATAGAGTTATGATTATGGGCTGATGCGTGAACAATAGGATAAATGTCATTATCACGGCTCAGTTCATTAGGGTTTATCCCGGCATCCAATCGTGAATTTACAGCCTCTTTATCACCAATTTGTGCTGCTCGCCAGAGCGGAATTAAATTATAGACACCGGGCTCACTAAACAACAAACCTTGTCGTTGAATGCAGTCATCCAAGCGTTTACGAATAACTGCGTATCGCTCTGGATTTGAAGTTTGCAGACGATGAAGATCATCTGTTGTAACAATAGCTTGGTGAGTGCCTTTTAGGGGTAACTCATCCAGCATTGCATGAGTAATTGGTTTGCCTCCAACTGATAGACCAACAAAGTTAAAACCTGATACATCCAAGCCGTGGAGGAAACTTAAATTAAGAAATTTGTCATCAGGATCAGAAGATAAATCTATGCCGACCGCATAGTCGAGCAATGTTTGAATAATGCGTTTATATGCTTCTTTATATTCAATTATCTCATCAATGAGCTTTTGTTTTTTATTATCAAATTCTTCTGAATGATATTTTCTCTGGTTTTCACTGTAATTAGTACGAAGTACGCTTTCACAATTTGAGATATATTCTTTATATCTATAAACAGTATTTTTAAATGTGCGCTGAATATCAGCTCCGTGTTTCAATAAGGATTTAATAATCAGTCTATTTCCATTTTTTGCCGCGCGAGCAAGAAATGTGTCTATACCATCGTATCTTCCTCTACCCATGTATCCTGTTGCTGGAGCCCCTTTTTCTAATAAATACTCTACAACATCTGCATGATCTGAACTAATGGCAGCTTCAATAGCAACGATAGCACTGTCATCACTTTTTTTGAAAAAACTGTTAGGTTCTGCGTTATCATTAAGTAAGAGAGAACTTGAGAGACTCTCCATTTTTAACATCATAGATAATTCTTTTTTCTGTTAATAAAACGAACACATTATAGGGATATTACCATTCCCGCGCAACGGAAGTCTTTGTGCATTAAGGCACCGTGGACAAGTCTCGGTGCCTAGGAGAGGGGGGCGATGAAGGGGGTTATTTATCCTTATTTAGCGAGGCTAAATCAATCACAAACCGATAGCGCACATCGCTTTTTAAAACGCGCTCATAAGCTTCATTGATTTGTTGAATGTCGATTAGCTCAATATCGGAAGTAATCTGATGTTGACCACAAAAATCCAACATTTCCTGAGTTTCTTTAATGCCCCCAATCATGGAGCCGGCAAGATTGCGACGCAATCCTACTAAGGGAAAAGCTTTCAAGGAGACTTCATTTTCAGGAATACCGAGAATGACCATGCATCCATCGCGTTTTAATAAGTTGAGATATTGATTCCAATCAATTTTCGCGGAAACTGTATTAATAATTAAATCAAAATGGTTGGCTAATTGTTTAAAGGTTTCTTGGTCGGAGGTGTTATAAAAATGATCCGCACCTAATCGCTTTGCATCGCTTTCTTTTTTATTAGAATGACTTAAAACAGTGACTTCAGCACCCATAGCGTGTGCTAATTTAATCCCCATATGACCTAAACCACCAAGCCCGACGATCGCAATTTTTTTGCCCGGTCCTGCTTTCCAATGACGCAATGGGGAATAGAGAGTAATCCCTGCACATAATAAAGGGGCTGCTTCATCTAAAGGCAAATTATCCGGAATATGCACAGCGTATTGTTCATCGACGACGATGTGGCTAGAGTACCCACCTTGGCATAATTCCGAACCGTCTTTGGATTTTGCATTGTAAGTAAACACAACCTCAGAGCAATATTGTTCTAAATGCTCATCACATTCATAACATTGACGACAGGAATCAACTAAACAACCCACACCGGCTTTATCACCCACTTTAAAATGTTCTACTTTATTTCCAACCTGAGTAACTAGGCCGACAATTTCATGTCCAGGCACCATAGGAAAAAGCGCGCCACCCCATTCATCACGTGCTTGATGAATGTCAGAATGACACACACCACAATATTTAATTTCAATTAGGACATCATGCTCGCCTACTTCACGGCGATGAAAAGAAAAAGGTTCTAGGGGGGCTTTAACAGAAGGTGCGGCGTATCCTTTTACTTGC
Organism: Legionella sp.; assembly: GCA_004297865.1. Taxonomy (GTDB): domain Bacteria; phylum Pseudomonadota; class Gammaproteobacteria; order Legionellales; family Legionellaceae; genus Legionella. The sequence continues at coordinate 5,229 of SCSO01000090.1, read as the reverse complement.
ATAATAAAGTCCTTATTACTTGCTGGAATATAAAGCGCTCATCATAGGCGCTCATAAATCAATTGTAAATGTTCAAATGAACCATGTATTTTACATTGTTTAAATTTTGAACTACAATTTAAAAGGTAATTTATAAGGACAAAAAAATGTTGTACAAAAAAATAAGTTCATATTTATCAATAGCATTCCTTTTCTTTACTTGTCTTCTCAGCACCGCTCTGGCTGCTCCACCCCAACCTAATCCGCAAATAAAAGTATTAACTTTTAATATTCTTGCGCCATGTTGGGCTAGCCCTGACTACTATCCTGCTACTGCAGCTCCCTATTTAGACAGAGTCTATCGTCGAGGAAAAATAATTAATTTTTTGAAAAGTAAGCCTACGGTTGACGTATTTTCCTTACAAGAAGTAACGCAAGTAGAATTTGGATATATTAAAGATGCTTTGAAAAAAGATTACATTGCCTTTCAATCATTCCATTCCCCAACGTATTGGTCAGATTGGATTACTGTGAATCCACCTTGGGAACCCAATGGCAATGCGATTTTGATTAAAAAAAACCGCTTTTCAAATGTAGTATTCCAGGACGTTGCCTTATCCGATGATGGTAATCATGCGATTTATATGCAAGCTACTGATGTAAATACTAATAAGAAAGTACGTATCGCCGCAATACATTTAGATAGCGATCATTCATACAACCGTGAAAGAGAGTTACAGGCTTTGCTGGCTCTAATGACGCCTATTGCCGGAGTTACGGACATTATTGCGGGTGATTTTAATATCGATATTAATTACACCAATTTGCAGCAAGATCTTGTTCACGCAAATTTCATTAATCTTTTATCTACATTAGGGATCAATCAAGTAACTAGCCCTTATTCTTCCACCTATTATGCTCACGCTAAATTTGGTGTGATAGATAATATTGCAATTCGTAATGCACAAGCCTTGGATGGATCTGTAATCAGTAATGGTTTATTTCAATTATATCCAAATACTAAAGATGAAGATCCTCGTGTAACGCTGAATATGCAAATCACCGGTTCAGACCATTTTGCTGTAGAAGGTACAATTAAAGCTAACCCCTAGGGAGTGCAAATTGGTAGGTTGGATCATGACCCAACCAAATCTAACCCCTAACCTACTCCTTGCGGAGAAGGTTAGGGAATGATAAGTTATGCAAGATACTACTTTGGTGTCTTTAACTTATTGATATGAAAATAAGTAATATTCCTTATTCTCTTGCCACCCGCATGGTAAAATTGATGCAATCTTGGTTGGGCTTAAATACTTTAGGTGCACGTGCCATTGTGTTGAATGCCGAACAACAAGTGTTATTAGTGAAACATACCTATCAACCCCACTGGTATTTACCTGGTGGTGGGGTGAATAAGGGAGAGTCTGTGCGAGCTGCAGTCATTCGTGAGTTGCAGGAAGAAGTAGGGATTATTGTTTCCGATACGGACGTTGATTTGTTTGGAATCTACCATAGCAGGCTTCAAGGCGTTAACGATTATCCTATTATTTATGTAGTTAAAAACTATTCCAATAGTCCGGCTTATTCAAGAGAAATTGAGCAACAGGGTTGGTTTGCTTATGATGCTTTACCCGAAATGATTAGTCCGGGGACAAAGCGTCGTTTGGATGAGTATTTTAATAAGACTCCAATAGCAGAAAAATGGTAAGTATTCTTAATATTTCCTTAAGCTTTCTTCTATAATATCATCCTCTTTTTTATTGATTAGACCATGCCCTTCATTTCATTTGAACATAAAATAACCAAAAAGGTTGTTTCGTATCTTTTAGCGCGATTTAAAGACAATAATCCTGATTTTGACTTTAGAAAAATGGTTCCTAAGATCCAAGAAATTCAACAATACGTTTCTAAAGACGTCCTCCTACAGTTTTTAAACGAAGTATTAGTTAAGAAATCTAACTTTGATAAAGATTATTTATCAGGATTAGTGGATTGTTTATTAACGGGTGAGGTCCTAGCAAAGTTTTATCCTACCGATGAATTGAATCCCTTAACCAATGCAAGAAATGACGCCGAACTGTACACGTTTATTAGTAAATTTGTCGAGGCCCATACTTCAGAACACGATCGCCGCCAACAAAACGATACTGATAGAAACTTAAGACGATTAGATTCTTTAGCGCGTATTTTATCTTTAAACATCTCGCATTCCGCTTGCGTTGCAGTTGCTATTCATCAAGGACAATTGGTTGTGGCTTCGAATGTGAGTGGCCGCTCTACAGCAGAAGAGGTCACGCAAGCACTGATTAAAAAAATTGCGACTTTAAAAAGACTCGTTCAATCCTGTCCGCATACTCATTTTCTTGGAATTTATGAATTTTGTTGCCAACCAGAGAACACCAACAAGCTGCATAGTCTATTAGGAAGTGGAGTGACTATTTCTAGCCTACGGCAAAGTTTAGCCAAGGTGATTCATGTTTTAAAAACGAATGAGTATGAGTTTTGTCCTGAATTTCAAAACGCCTTTAATGAAGAGAGCCCGCTTATTTTCTTAACTGCGGAAAAAATTCGGGGTGAGATGGCTTTGCGTTGTAGCACTCTTAAATCGCAAATGCTCGCAGTGAATGTCGTTGCTTTACCTGCGACTCCTGATAAAGAGAGTTTACAAAAAGATATTCATGCTGAGCAAATGGTTAAAGTCTATCTACAACGATTTCTTTCGCCTAGCAATTCTGTGCAAATTCGCATCGGTCTATCTAAATTGTGTTGCCGTACCTGTTTTGATTTCTTCGCTGTAGAACCTGGTTTTTTGGTGCGTGGTACGCACAACAATGCTCACAAAGGAACGGTCAATCTTCATACTGGCGCTAGAATTAAGCATAATTCAGATTACCATGGCCCCAGTAATCCAATGGATAGTGTACTCCTAAGTCCTTGTAAGAGTTCTTTTCTGATGACCCGTCTTCTCATTGAAGAGTATGATCCTGCTGAAGCTCTGGAAAATTCACAAGAAAATAGATGTTCGCCCCATCAATTTTTTACCCCACGAAATTTATTTAAAGAGGGTGCATTTGGCCTGATTGAAGATGAATTACCCAAAGATGAGCCAATGGATTTTTCTGATTTTGTACTTTTTGATTAAACAACACTAAATAGATAGGATTTGTTATGCCACTAATAGTTAATTTATCAACAATACACACCCTTCACCCGATTAAGAAAAGTGTTGATGCTTTTGCGCAACTTTGTAATGATTATTCCGATGGAAGTTTAAGTTGCTGTCCTACTTTTTTTCGTTCTTGGTCAAATTATGCTTGGGTCATGTATCAATATCAAACTCATGATCGCAGTTTGATTCAGCCTTATAGATTAGGTGCTGTAACTACCCCGCAATTTTTATCACAGCTTCAAGGATTATTTCCCTTTCTTAATGACTTATCTAATGACCAAGACAGTCTACGCTCTACTGATACTGCCGTGTCGTTACTCGAAGACGCCTGGAATGCCAGCATTGATTTAGATCAAACTCGCGTAGGACGCTTAGCTACTTTAATGAATCAAGGCGAACCGATTTATCTTATTTCCAATACCAATGAATTAAACGTTCGCCGGATTCTGCAATTATTACGTCAGCATTATCCGGAAATCCAATGGAAAAAAGGGGTGGATATCAGCGTACAAGAGAATAAAGAACCGATTGAAATCGCACCTAACATTTTTCTTTGTTTGTCTTATCGATTCCAATTATTTAAAAACAGAAGTGACACCCCTAATTCAACCACTTCATTGATTCAACACTTGGTCAACGGGCATTTAGCGGAGTCTAAAGAACACATTCGAGTGATTAGCCAATTTCCAGGGGATTTAGCAGAAGCGTCTCGTTTGGGTATTGCGGCATCTCAAATTTTTCCCGCAGAGCAATTTTATAACGAAGATGCGTTAAAAATTAAAAAAGCGTAGGTTGAGTCGACCCAACAATAATCACCCTCATCCCCGGCCCTTCTCCCTTGAAGGGAGAAGGGCGTTTATCTTGTTGTCATTCCCGCGATCCCAATAATGCAATCACCTCAGCATCCTCGACCTGTGGAAAAGAATCATACCAATACCCCACCGCATAAAAATCAATAGGCCGCAAAGGACAAATCACTTGATCCACTTTTTTTTCCAAACTCTGACAAGTGGACAATGCAGCAACAGGCACGGCAATTATCAAAGCTTTGGGTTTGTGCTTTTTAACGGCTTTAATCGCTGCTAACATCGTAGAACCGGTGGCAATCCCATCATCAATCAGAATAATGGTTTTCTCTTGCAAGGAAGGAAAAGGACGATCACCGCGATACAATAATTCCCGTCTTGCTAATTCTTCTTGCTCTTTACGACGCACTTCATCAATCAAATCATGTTCGATGGATAACTCGCGAATAATTTTTTTATTGAGGATTAGAGTATTACCCGAAGCAATAGCCCCCATAGCAAATTCCTGAAAATCGGGCACTCCCAATTTACGCACAATAAAAACGTCTAAGGGTAAAGAAAGTCGCGTAGCGACTTCATAAGCGACAGGCACACCACCACGAGGCAAGGCAAGAATTAAAGTATCCGGTTGTCGGGTGAATTCTGTCAGATGTTCAGCAAGCAGTATCCCTGCCTCCTGCCGATTCGCATAGGTTTCCATACATAATCGTCCTGAGAAGATATATCTTAATTTTAGCCAAGTTTTAGCGATTTCGCTTTGTAGGTGTGCAGAGAATCTCCCTTCTCCCTTCAAGGGAGAAGGTGCCCGAAGGGCGGATGAGGGTAGTTAAATTTTACATTGAGTTGGCTTTTCTAAAACCACAGGTTGAATAAACATAGGGTTTACTAACCACTTGCCATCTTGATTAGCCAAAGCCTGACATAAGACCTTGGGTTTATTTTTATTAATCACCAAACGCCCACCACGTGCATCATTTAAAAAGACTAAATCCCCTTCAGAATCCCCAGCTGCGAACGTAATCGCTGCAGGAACTTTTAATTGTTTTTCGGGAGCTAATTGAAAGACGATTTTATTTAACCAACAGCGTTTACCAATGCTATTGCTAATGATTTCTTTATTGTTTTCCGCATAAGGACCGCAAGCTGCAAAACCATCAGTCAATTGGCCTTTGCTATCTAATGGTTGCCGCACGCCAATCACATGATCTTTAGTTATTCCTACTTGTTCTGCTACAACTTCAACGCTCGGCTGAATAGAAGCGGAAATGATCCACA
>SCSO01000483.1 GCA_004297865.1 Legionella sp. | reverse complement strand
TACACGCCTGCCATTTCCTTATGTACATACCCGGCACGAATTAAGAGCTGCGCGTTCTTAGAGGTCTCATCTGACGGCGCTTCCCGTCTGGTTCGTGTAAAGAGTGCTGACTGGCGCATAGATGAAGATAGTATACGAGGTTGTACCAGCAAGAGCAAAAGTGCTGGCTTCGAAAGCTATAGATTGACTTACCCCACCCACGTGTTTATATAAGCGCGGAAGGAGGGCCCTGCCCATGTCCAAAATACTGATTCTTGTCGGGCCTTCAGGCACCGGCAAGACCACGATGGCGCGGGAACTACTTCAACAGGTTCCCCACGCTCGAATGATACCCAGTCACACTACGCGCAATCCTCGAGAGACTGATCTGCCTGGCGAGTACGTGTACATCGACCAGGAGACGTTCGAACACTACGTGCACACCGATCTGTTTCTCTGGCACGTCACTCGAGGCGCGACGAGCTACGGGACGATGCGCGACGACGTGTTCCTATTCTGCGACGAGGGAAAACACGCGATTGGCATCATGATTCTGGTACCCAGCCGCGTGCATCATCTTGAAGTCGCAGTGCGCGGCCAGTACCGCGAGGAGGTGGAGATCATCCCGATCTTCATCCACCCGCCGGAAGAAACGATCATCCGTGAACGCCTTCGCGCTCGCGGCGAGGCTGAAGCCGAAATCGAGACTCGGCTACAGCTCGAGAAAGACTGGCACGAGGAAGCGAGAGCTACCTCGCCTGCGTTCAAGTTCATCCAGGGCGGTCGTGATCTTTCCGAGCTCCCCCGCGATGTCGCGAACGTTCGACTCATACTTGGCGCCTAGCGCCCGTGCCGCGTTCCCACTCTCGGGGACGCGGCATGAATCTTTTATAGCTTCTGCTTCTCCCAGAGCTCAAAGAATCTTCCTTTACGTGCGTGCAATTCCTCAAACGTGCCTGACTCAATAATCCTTCCATCCTCCATAACAAGAATGGTATTCATCTCGCGAATGGTGGTAAGGCGGTGCGCTATAACGACCGCAGTTACGTTCTGGAAGAACGCATGGAGTGAATCTTGAATCTTCTCTTCTGATTCAAGATCAAGGTGTGAGGTAGCTTCGTCCAGAAGTAGTAGCTCAGGCTGACGATAAACCGCGCGCGCAATACCAAGCCGCTGACGCTCACCACCCGACAACTTGATGCCCTTCTCACCGATTAAGGTATCGAATCCTTGTGGGAGCTTTCCGAGGAAATCATTCACATGCGCAATCTCAAGCGCTTTTCTAAACGCCGCCTCATCCTCTTCCCCACGCGTGATTATGATGTTGTCCTTAAGCGAGAGGTTAAATACTTCCGTATCTTGGAGCACCGCGGACACATGGGTGAAATAGTCTGAACGTTTAATTTTCTTCAACGGGATTCCGTCAAACGCAATACTACCTTCGTATTCTTCATGCTCCTTAAGCAAGAGCTTAAACAGTGTTGATTTTCCCGCTCCAGAAAGCCCCACGATGCCTACCTTCTCTCCGCGCTTCACACTGAAGGAGACGTTATCAAGCACGGTTGCGTCACCATAGGAGAAGGTTACGTTCTTCACCTCTATCTCCTTCCACTTGGCAGGGACCGCTACTTTACCGGCGTCGTCATCAATCGTTATGGGCTCGTTCAGAATGTCCTGCATGCGCGCAATGCTG
>SCSO01000089.1 GCA_004297865.1 Legionella sp. | reverse complement strand
ACCGTTAGAGCGGGTTTTCCATCTCCTGCAGATGATTATATTGAAACCATGTTGGATCTTAATGAATATTTAATTAAGCATCCTGCCGCTACTTTTTTTGTGCGCGCCTCGGGGGATTCTATGATTAATGCTGGAATTCATTCTGGGGATATTCTGATAGTGGATCGTAGTTTAGAGGCTACTAACGGTAGGATTGTCATTGCTGCATTAAATGGAGAGCTCACGGTAAAGCGTTTAATTCGGCATAATGGGCAGGTGAAACTGGCTGCAGAAAACCCTAATTTTCCTACTTTGGACATCACGGATGAATACGATGTAGTCATTTGGGGGGTGGTGACCTCTGTTATTCACCCGGTGCTTTAATGTATGCGCTAATTGATTGTAATAACTTCTATGCTTCTTGTGAGCGTGTTTTTCGTCCTGATTTAATCGGTAAAGCTATTGTTGTCTTGTCGAATAATGATGGTTGTATTATTGCGCGTTCGAATGAAGCAAAAGCCTTGGGCATAAAAATGGGTGGTCCTTTTTTTGAAGTGGCCGCCTTATGTAAAAGGCATCGTGTCCACGTCTTTTCTTCTAATTACACGCTATATGGCGATATGTCACATCGCGTGATGACGGTGATCGAAGACAATTGGTCGGAGACAGAGATTTATTCTATTGATGAAGCTTTTTTAAATTTAAGCACTTTAGCTCGAGAACAGCAGGACGAGTTTTGTAGTCAATTACAGCAACAGATTTTACGTTATACCGGCATGCCGGTTTCTATAGGCATAGGACCTACTAAAACCTTAGCTAAATTAGCTAATCATGTGGCCAAAAAAATACTGCAAATCCCTGTATTCAATATTGATCAACAGCGTTTTTGGTTGGCTAAAATTGCGGTGGGAGATGTTTGGGGAGTGGGTAGGCAATGGGATAAAAAATTGATTCAGCAAGGGATTCGGACGGCACAGGATTTGGCGGAGGTCGATTTACGTGGGATTAGAGATCGTTTCAATGTGGTTATGCAGCGCATGGTGTTAGAATTACGCGGTACTCCTTGCTTAAGTTTAGAAGTGCCTGAGGCTAAAAAAAGTATTCTATCTTCTCGGTCTTTTGGCAAAATGCAAACGGCTTATAGCCCTGTTGCACAATCTATTAGTAGTCATTGTGCACGCGCCTATGAGAAGTTACGCGCACAAGGCTCGTTGGTTGGCTATCTGACAGTCTTTGTGAAAACGAATCGCCATCGTCAAGATTTGCCGCAGTATCATAATTCCATTGGTTTTAAATTAGTAAATCCTACGGATGATATTCGTTATTTAACGCGTTGCGCTAAATTTTGTTTACGCAAAATTTTTCGCTCTGGTTTTCATTATCAGAAAGTGGGGATTTTTTTTAGTGATTTATTGGCTAAGGATTATGTGCAGATGGATTTGTTTAATCAACTTTCAGATCAACAATTGCAACAAAAAGAAAAGCTTCTTACGGTGTTAGATAATATTAATCATAAATACGGACGGCACACTTTGCGTCTAGCTGCCGAAGGTCATGTGAAACCCTGGGCTATGCGAGTTGAGTCGCGCTCACCGAGCTATACAACCCAGTGGGAAGATTTGCCAAGGGTTTTATGTCATTAGAATCTCCCGTCTCCCTTCAAGGGAGACGGTGCTATCCCCACGAATTAAAACAGTGTCATTCTCGCTCATCATGAGCTCTAAAGGAGCTAAATTCTATCAGGCGGGAATCCATAGCGACACTTTAAAGAATCGTAATAGATTCCCGCCTGATAGTAGATTGCCACATTTGAATGCT
>SCSO01000088.1 GCA_004297865.1 Legionella sp. | reverse complement strand
TCTATCTATAAATATAAAAAAGAGAAAAGACACTAAAATACAAATCAAAAAACACATATTAGAAACAAACAGAAAGCTACTTAATCTTGCCCTAGCAAGCGGACCTGATGATGACATAATGCCACTTAAATCAATCAGGGTAGAGTGCAAGTATTGCCCTGTATTCAGGAACTCTAAATAAGCTGTTGAAACGACAATTACAAAAGAAAATCCAAGGAAGATTAATAAAATATTACGAAAATCAATTCGTCGCAAAATCATAAAACTTATGATAATGGCAAGAACAATAATACCCTGTTGCTTTGCCAGAAAACAAAAAGCCGTAAGAAAACCTATAAAAAAGTAACTCCAAAATGAAGTATTAGAATTTTTAGAGCAACTCGCCGCGTACAACAAAGTTATTGTAAATAAGAACGCCATTAAGGTATTCCCGCCCACATACATAATGTCAATCAACATCTCTGGCTCAGGGGGTAACCAAATGAATAGAGCAGCTAAAACTGCATAAAAATAACCCCATTGCTTTCTGAAATATAACAATACAGTAAGCGGAGTCAGTAACCAGAATAAAAATGAAATTAGTCTGGCAAAACTCAATGTCGCATTAGCGCCCCCTAATAGGGCGATTAGTCCATGAAAAAGTGGATTGTAAATACTTAGCACATGGCCTTCTTTAAAGGCCATGTATATTGGCAAGCCTTGTGCTAAACGATGTGCAAAATTTAGATGATCTCCATCTGATGGCCCCCAGTCGTAAGCAAAGGGGACAACAGCCATCAAATAAGTGATATACCTTTCTAAACAAACTCCAGCAAAGATAAAAAAAACTACTCGAGGGGACCAAGTAAATATTTTAAATAAATACTTTTGCATTAATAAATTTCCATATAGTGCCAATCTATCTTCATTTATTACAAAAAAAAATAGTGACAAAGTATAATATAATTCTTGTTTATATTATACTTTCTATCGTTTAAATTCCTCATAAGTTATCTATATGAACTCAATAGCACTCACGGGATCTACAGGCGTCGTTGGCACCAGGCTTCAACAATATTTTAAAGATGCACATTTTTTTGTATTTGATGGTGACATTCGAGATGAGCAAGCTGTTAAGAGATTTTGCCGAGAGTCTGCTACTTGCGATGTTCTAATTCATTTGGCTGCACTTGTACCCAAACAATCTGTGGACAGTGACCCTATAGAGGCATTTGAAGTCAACGCTCGGGGAACGTTGAATGTTCTGGAAGGCCTTAGGCCTTTGAGAAATTATGCTCCATGGATGTTCTATGCCTCCTCTTCTCACGTATATAGATCATCATCAACACCGATTGCAGAAGATGGGCCGCTTGAACCTTTTACTCTATACGGACTTACAAAATTGCAAGGGGAACAATGGTGTAATGCCTATGCAAGAGAATTTGGGATGAAAGTATGTGTTGGGAGAATTTTTAGCTTCTCGGATCCACTTCAATCTAATTTGTATTTTATTCCAGCAATGATTCATAAGATTAAAGATGCACCGAGAAATGCAACCATTGAAATATCAGGCATAAATGGTGGACGGGATTTTTTAACAGTCTTTCAAATATGTCAGGCGATTGAATTATTAAGTGTAAAAAAGTTTGAAGGTGTGGTCAATATTGGCACCGGGATATGCAATCAATTACTAAATATAGTGCATAGAGTAGCTGAATTACTGGATAGACAAGATTTACAGATAATTCCCAAGGACGATGAACCCAACTTTCATTTAGCCGATGTATCGATGCTGAATGCTATCGGGTTAAAATTACCGAACGAACTTGACGCTTTACTTATTGAGATGACAAAACATGCAAATGATAAATAGGTTAAACTGGAGCCTCTGGAATGACTTATTTAATAAGGCAGCTCGATTAAATAGCAAGAATATTGTGCTCGGGGTCTTTATTCTAACTTGGGCGGTATTTTGTTCAAGAAATTTATTGGGAATGCACTATACAGGTTGGGATACCCACGACTTAGGGTTTATTTATTTTTTGTATTTCAGCGACTCGCTTCATAGTGGCACAATCCCTTTTTGGAATCCATTTATTCAAGCAGGCACATTCCATGCCGGATTATTTAACGCTGGAAATTACTCCCCATTCCAGGGTGTTTTTTTTCTTTTAAGTCAATTTATAAATCCCGTATACATCTATGAATTAATGATTCAAGTGGTCATGGTAATTGGAGTTATGGGGTTTTATTTATGGTTAAGGTCCCTTCAAACAAACAAACTTGTTTCAATATTTGGAGCCCAAACTTTTTTCCTGGGTATTCTCATGCCTCTTGTTGGGCAGATCATGTTTTTATTTTCACTCAGTGCATTGCCCTGGATATTATTTGTTTGTCAAAAGGCAGCAGAGGAGACTAGTAAAATAGAATACATTAAATATCTATTTTTTGGTGCTCTAATTTCTTCCTTCATGGCATCAGGTTACCCATGGATGAATCTGATTAATTTTACAATATTTTTTTTCTACGCCATTCATTTGATTTTCAAAAATAAATCAAGAAACAGTTCATTACATAAAATCATTATTACTCCCACTTTTCTAAATTTATCTGTTTTCGCATTAGGGGCTGGATTGGTTATATCCTGTTATTATGCACCAGGCTATTTTAGCCTTAAATTTTACTATCATTTATTTAATGGGGATTATGTTAGTCCAGAACCACGCCTTAGAGGTCTAGCACCAGTTAGTTATCAATCTTTTCAAGGGATAAAAGAGGCATTATTTATGTCTATAGATCCTCGAGTTTTCCTAAATGATCCTATAAGGTTAAAGCATCTTCCAATTTGGACATGGGGAGTGGGATGGACTACTTATTTATTGTTATTTTATAAAAAACCTGATTTACACTTTTTTCGAAAAAATTGGATCTGGGTAATTTCACTGGTTTTTGCGCTAATGTACAGTGCCGGAGACCTTAAACAAATCTTAGGTCATCTTCCATTATACAATGCAAACAGATGGTGGTTTATAGGACTAGTATATGTCTATATTAGTGCTGTTGTTTTGAGTGTCGATAGGCTTCAACCAAATGTAGGCACTAAAAAGTCAAAGCTATTCGAGAATTTATTTTTCCTGATTGGATTTATATCAGCTATAACAACACTTGCTTTATTTAAAGCACCATTTTATGAATATGCTTTAGTTATCTCAATAACAGCAGTCATATACTATTTAACAATTTCTAAATCTCAAACACAATGGGCATTAGGCTTATCATCATTAATGTGTTTGAATATGATCTCATTCATTACAATGCAACATACCATGCCTGGAGCATCCCGCTCCCAACAAATATTAACTAATGGAGTTAGCACAGACTATTATAATAAGATTTCAATTAGAAATAAGTCCACATCAGTTTATGCTAATTATCGCCAACTCGGCCAAGCAAGAGAGTACATTTTTAATAATGAGGACTGGATAACTAAGAAAATACCTTATAGTCATGGCTATAACCCCTTGGGTAATCCATTGTATTGGTACGTAAAAGATGCTCCTTATCTCAAACATTTTGTTGATATAACTCAAATTGTGAGAGAAGAAAAAAGAATATTTCGAAAAGATTATTCCTCGGATATTGGTTTTGCTAAGGCTTTGGTGCAAGACATCCAATCAAATGCGAAAATTCCTACAGTGAACACACCTTTAAAGCCTGAACTATTATCAAAAAAGTTAGATTTCAGATGGGACCTAAATCACCTGAAAATAGTCCCAAACCGAGTAGAGATGAAAG
>SCSO01000087.1 GCA_004297865.1 Legionella sp. | reverse complement strand
TCCGATCTCAGTTTACAATAGGCAGATTGGCTAAACATTTTATTAACAATAATTAGGATAATTTAAATTGTTTGTTGTGGTTTATTGCCACTAGAATGCCACTAAATTATATTTAAATTTTAATTCACGCCTTTAACCCATTGATTTTACTGGTGCCGCTGGGGTGAATCGAACACCCGACCTCCTGATTACGAATTAGAGTTTGGCCATTTTTAACCACTTCGACACGTTACTACATTCTTTTAAATTCCTTTTGATAGCTTGATGTTAAAGCCACATTAAGTTATAAGTTCTTTTAATGAATTTGACCTAATTCTTCGACACATATTCGACACGTTTCGACACGCTAAATTAAAATTGTGAGAACAGGATGCGAATCAACAAATCAAATATTGAAAGTTTACCCATTCCTAAAGCCGTCAAAGATGGGCAAAGTGCACAAAAGAAATATTACGATGATAATCTTAAAGGATTCGGTGTTCGTGTGACCTCGGGTGGAACTAAAGCGTTTTTTGTCGAAAAGCTTATTAACAAAAAGCTAAGTAGGATTACTGTAGGCCGTTACCCGGAAATCACACCCGAGCTGGCAAGAAAAAAGGCAACCGAGTTGCTTGGGCAAATCGCAATGGGGAAAGATCCAGTTGCTGAAAAACGGGCTGAATCAATACGATCTATTACTCTAAATGAAGTATTTAATGAGTACTTAAAAACAAGAAAAACCTTAAAGCCTAAAACGATTAGCAACTACAGCCAGATTATTAACAAAGCATTTCCAACCTGGAAAAACAAACCAATACTCTCGATCACTAAAGATCGGATTGCAAAGCACCATGAAAAGCTGGGAACAGAACATGGTGAAGCCTATGCGAATTTAGCCATGAGGGTTCTACGCGCCCTATTCAACTTTGCATCTGGTCAGTATGAAGATGCGCAAGGCAAATCGTTAATTATGGAGAACCCTGTAAGACGCCTGTCACAAACTCGAGCCTGGTATCGTGTCGAACGTCGGCAAACGTACATTAAGCCACATGAGCTAAAAGACTGGTATTCTGGGCTTAAAGGTATTGAAAATGAAACTCTACGTGATTATTTATTGTTAGTTTTGCTAACAGGCTTAAGAAGAGAAGAAGCTGCTACCTTAAAATGGGAGCACGTCGATTTAGGAGCAAAAACGTTTACTGTGGTTAAAACCAAGAATAATGAGCCACACACCCTACCCCTTTCTGAATTTCTCTATGATTTATTGGTTCGTCGCTATCAGAATAGATTGAATGACTATGTGTTCCCTGGAACTGGCGCTGCAGGCCATATTATTGAACCACGGAAACAAATGGCTAATGTGACCAAGGCATCAGGGGTTCACTTCACTGTTCACGATCTAAGACGAACATTTATCACAATTGCCGAAAGCTTAGATATCTCTGCTTATTCACTTAAACGGTTAATGAACCATAAAATGACTAATGATGTCACTGCTGGATATATCATTGCTGATGTAGAGCGTCTTAGAAAGCCTATGGAATTAATTACAGAATACTTTTTAAAGTGTATGGGGATTGTTAAATCAGCTGATATTATTGAAATCCAACCTTCAAAAATGGAGTCTTTATAATGAGTTTACCCGCAACGCCTGAATTGCTTACAGCGATTCGCGCCCTACTAAATCAAACTCGAATTCAATTACAACAGTCTGTTAATCAGACCATGGTACAAGCATATTGGAACGTAGGACGTTTAATTGTTGAGCATGAGCAACAAGGAGAAAAGCGAGCAGCTTATGGACAGCAACAGCTAAAATCCCTTTCAAATCAATTACAAACGGAATTTGGGAAAGGATTTGATGAGCGTAACCTCAGGAATATGCGAGCATTTTATATAACTTTTCCAATTTGGAACACAGTGTGTACCAAATTGAGCTGGTCACATTATCGTATATTATTAAAGGTTGAAAACCAGGCCGCTCGCGACTGGTACATGAAAGAAACTGCTGAACAAGCTTGGAGTGTCAGAGCATTAGATCGCCAAATCGATAAATTGTATTATGAGCGTCTTTTATCAAGTAAAGATAAACAACCAGTCATTGAGGAGGCTAATACTCATATTGAGCCTTTAAAAAATGACCCAAAGAATTATCTACGTGATCCTTATATTCTAGAGTTTTTGAATCTACCCCAGGCCTCGGCATTGGAGAGTAACTTAGAACAAGCACTTATCAATAATCTACAACAGTTTTTATTAGAACTAGGTAAAGGATTTGCATTCGTAGAGCGTCAACAACGGATAGCTACAGAAGATCAGGATTTTTATATCGATTTAGTGTTTTACAACTTTAAACTCAAATGCTTCCTCCTAATCGACTTAAAAATAGGCAAACTTACTCATCAAGATGTAGGTCAAATGGATACTTACGTAAGAATTTATGATCAGCACCGCAAAGGCTCTGACGATAATCCTACCATCGGGTTAATTTTATGTAGCGAGAAAAGTGAGGCTGTTGCTAAATATTCTGTGTTAACAGAAAGCAAACAACTCTTTGCTTCTAAATATTTGCATTATTTACCAACAGAGGAAGAGCTTCGAAATGAACTGGAGCGTGAGCGTGCTATTTTAAATGAATTACCTAGCCAAAAAGCTAACTAACATAAAGAATAAACCTGTAAATAAATGACCCGAATTCGGCAAAAGTCTATTGTTCAAATCCATATCCAATTTGGCACACACTGTGTACCAAATCATAAACTTCAAGTATGTTCCATTTTGGAACGCACTGGGAATTTTCGAAATGAACTTTCCGGAATTTCCGGATAGTTCATCCCGGCTAGAGCATGCGATTTAAAAAATACCTAGACATGATTTTGCAAGGCTCAAAGGCTAAATATTAAACATTGCGAAGCAATGTATATTGCGCCCTTAGAAAATTCTTTCTTCGGGATAATTGAAAAATTGAATATGAATAAATTGATTACGATGACTTTTAATTTGAAACTCACAAAAGGTTAGAAAATTTCAGTAGTCAAGTAATCCTTGACCACTTATATAGTAAAGTTAAAATCTAACGTTAAATGTCTATAATGTGAAATCCCATACCACATGTACTGTAATTTTAATATTAACCAAATGAACAATCCGGAATATTCATTAAATTCAATTTTATTTATGAGAACGGCTACTAGTCCTAACAAATTTGGTACACAGTGCGTTCCAAATTAAATTATGCGTAGATCAGTTGTAAGACTAAATTAAGTATTTTCATCTTCCAAATCATCAATCATTGATTTAAAAGATAAATATTTCCTTCCCCCGCCACCTTCTAACTCCTCTATAGCCTCATGAGTTAGGTTATTGGGATGTTCTTCATCCTGACCCGCAGGATTAGTATCTGATAATGTTTTCATATATAAATTATAATCCATTTTCCCTGTAATGAGGTCAACCATAATATTTTCAGTTAGTAGTAAAACCATGGAACATCTTGAGTTTATTGAGTTAAAGACGCATCACACAAAAATCCACGGGTATACGTTGGGCAAATATCAATTTTGCTCTTAAAAATTCACCTTGAACGATTACTTGCCCCTGAGTGATCATTTTTTGTACTATAATAATTATGATAACTATACAATGGAGTGTGTATCATGACTAACAAAATAGGAAAAATCATCGAAGTTAGAGGGGCTCCTAATCCTAATTCTTATATTGTTCAAGAAGAAGGGAATAGCAACAAAACATATCTAGTACATGTAGGTGATTTAGAACAGAATGAAAAGCTCATTTATGAACTCTATAAAGATCAAAAAGTTACTATTCTAAATGAAGGTGACCAAGTTGAATTTGAATCAACTACTGATCACGCTATACATGTTAAAAAAATAAACTAGATTAAATTGAGTCAGGAAATCATATTCTCAAGTTAGTTTGAATTATTAAGGTCGTATTTGATAAAAAATCGTTTTATAAGGAACGTATAATCAATCGAAAAAGACCTGCTATTACAAAAATACGATTATTAGCAAGGAGCGCTGAATGAAACAAGCACAAAAATCGAAAGCTATCAAACTAAATGTAGTTCTTTTGAAAAAGGAATTTCAAATAAACGAACCTCATACCTTTATTGCTGACTATAGCGCTACAAATGAAATAGATTTCGATAGAAAAAATTTAACTGCAATCCTTTATAAAAAATTAGGTGCCGTGAAACAAGCAGATTGGGTAAAAGATTTTAATAGTAAAATCGGTGGTGTTGATTTATCACTAATTATGCCCAGAAATCAAAGTCACGGGGTAACACTATTTATTAAAATTAAATCTTGTATTTTTGCTTTGAACTGGGGAACAATTGCTCGCCATAACATTATCCCAAACTGCATAGACAAAAAATTTGGTATTTACACAGTTAATAAATTAATTTGTGATGGTACAGATACTAAGGTCAAAAGCGCGCAAAGTAGAGTACATGAGACTAATCCATTGAATAAACAAAGGCAATATGGTGCTGCTGTTAGTAATGATCAATTGTATATCTCAATGGAAGACAACGAAATAATCAGAGAAATAGTAGCCACAAATACGGAATCAGTAGATTTTCGAAAACTTATAGGAAAATACAGCTCTTTAAATATTCAATTTATCTTTAGCCCTACGGAAATACCATGCTTACAGCATTTATCTCAAAAGCTTGAGAAATTATATGAAATTTATAAGTCAGTTAATCGTGATGACATCAGAAAAATGTTCAAAGGTCTATGTCCAGTAGAAGACGATTTATCAGTATCTTTATTCGCCCAATTAGAACAAAAGTTAAACTTAGGTGGCCAAGATTTTTTCTTGTTTGAACCAGAAATAGATTTTGATTTTAGCGACGTAGGACGATTTAAATTTCTACTGGCTCAAGCAGAGTTTGAAAGCGATGATTTTTTTCTTAGTACATATTTAAACAAACGAACAAATCATCACAAATCCGATCTCGAAAATGATGTTGTTTGTATACTTGATGAAGA
>SCSO01000002.1 GCA_004297865.1 Legionella sp. | reverse complement strand
CCCATATTGTGCAACAACTATTAACTATGAGTCGCTTAGTCCCAGAGGCTGCGAATTTGCATGAAGAAACTGAAGTCAATTTAGTTAAATTGACTCGCGAAATCTTGGCTATGATTGCTCCTGCCGCTTTAGAGAAACAAATAGAACTTGAATTCGAAAGTGATAAAAATATCCCTCCAATTATTGGTGATCCGACTTCTTTAGGTATTTTAATTCGTAATTTGGTGGATAATGCTATTCGATATTCTTATGAAAAAAGTCGAGTCTTAGTGCGTTTGCAGCAACAAGATCAGGAGATAGTTTTAGAAGTAGCAGATAATGGGCCAGGCATCCCTCCAGAGTTTCAAGCGCGAGTGTTTGAACGATTTTTTAGAGTACTTGGTAATAAAAGCCCTGGAAGTGGTTTAGGCTTAGCTATAGTACAACAAATTTGTGAGCTCCATGGCGGACGTGTTAGTTTGAGTTGCCCTACCGAAGGCACGGGATTAGTCGTGCGAGTTTTTTTGCCATTAAATAAAATCTAAGAATGCACCCCATTGAGGTGAGATCTAGTCTCACCCTCATGGGATTACTGTAACTATTAAGAAGGTTGACGGCTGTTTTGTGCAGCAGTTGCATCGTCAGCATTAGCAGCATTAGCGTTAGCATTGGCATTAGCGTTAGCATTGGCATTAGCGTTAGCATTGGCATTAGCGTTAGCATTGGCAGCATTGGCATTAGCATTCGCAGCATTGGCATTAGCGTTAGCAGCATTGGCATTAGCGTTAGCAGCATTGGCGTTAGCGTTAGAAGCATTGGCGTTAGCATTTGCAGCGTTAGCGCGAGCTTGTTTAGCATTAGCATGGTTAGCATGGGCAGCTTGTGCGTGAGCAGCACGAGTATTTGCCGAATTAGCGCTAGCATCATTAGTAATAGCATTGTTAGCTTGTTGAGCAGTTGCATGTACGTTAGTTGCTAGTAATGCGGTCACTGCAAATCCTAAAATCCGTTTCATATGGGCTCCTGTGTGTGGTTTGAGTTTTGACTTGAGCGCTATAATTTTTAATTAAAAATCATAGCTTTCCCTATAATATAGGATTAATTTGGCGACAACAAGTAGGGGGATTTTCCCAAGGATTAAACCATTGTAGGTTGGGTCGAGACCCAACATAAAGATCTTGAGCGAAGATGAAATGGTTATGTTGGGTCTCGACCCAACCTACAATAGACCCTTTCTTTACCTCGATGCAAGAATCTGCAACGCCTCACGAATTAATTGTTCGCAAGTTTTTTCGCCATCATCAATCTTATTAATGACTTTGCTTGCTTCTTGTGGCTTATAACCTAGTGCTTCCAACGCAGAAATAGCCTCATCTTGACTATTCATTTTTTGCGGTGATCGTAAATGAGAATCCACCATGACCTCACCGAATTGTTTAATACTATCTCGCATTTCCACCACTAAACGATCTGCGGTTTTTTTACCAATGCCGGGGAGTTTGGTTAAAAAGGCAGCATTTTCTTGTTGAATGCATTGAATGAATTCTTTAGGCGAAATACTAGAAAGAATTGCCATAGCTAATTTAGGACCTACACCATTCACTTTAATTAAAGCCCGGAACAAGGCGCGTTCTTGCTTATCCAAAAACCCATATAAAAGTAAAGCATCCTCACGAACTACCGTGTGAATATGTAGCCCGATGCTTTTATTCTGAGATTCTAATTGAAAAAAAGTATTGAGAGAGGTTTCCACATCATAACCAACGCCATTCACATCCAAAACCAATTTGCCTGGTTGATGTTTATCTACAATCTGTCCGTTCAGCCATCCGATCATCGTGTTCGTCTCCCTCGACTGGTTCTCCGTTGACCACCTAAAGCAGCAGTCAACCCATTGCGTCTATGACTATGACAAATTGCTATAGCCAAAGCGTCAGCAGCATCTTTTTGTGGTGCACTATTTAAACTTAAAAGACTCACCACCATGTGGTTGATTTGTTCTTTTTCGGCGGCACCATAGCCAACCACCGCCTGTTTAATCTCTCGGGCAGAATACTCGCAAATGGTCACACGATGCGAAGCAGCAGCAACCATTGCAACTCCGCGAGCATGACCCAATTTTAAAGCCGAATTAGGATTTTGATGCATGAAGACTTGTTCTATCGCTATTTCATTCGGCGAATACTCATCCATCAATTGACAAATTCCATCATAAATTTGTAATAATTTTTCGCTCAATGCTCCATCCACAGAGGTGCGAATGCAACCACTGTCTAAGTATTCCATTTTGCGGTTTGATTCTTTAATCAAACCATAGCCAGTAATCCTTGAGCCTGGATCTATCCCTAAAATAATGGTCATGCGTTCATGGATTCGAGTATTGTTTCGGAAAATTCTGCGTTTGTATAAACTTCTTGTACATCATCCAGATCTTCTAACATATCTATCAGCTTAATCAAAGATTCAGCGGATTCATCATCTACAGGGACCATTAATTGAGCGCGCATGGTCAACTGTGATTGTTCTATTGTACATCCAGCATCTTGTAATGCATTCAATACACTGTGATAGGTTTCCACCGGGGTAATCACTTCAATTTGCCCTTCATCCGCAGTCACATCATTGGCTCCAGCTTCAAGAGCAACATCGATGACTTTATCCTCAGACTCGCCAGTAGCCATCAGGATTTCTCCTTGATTATCAAAGAGATACGCCACAGAACCATCGGTGCCTAAATTGCCGCCATGTTTAGTAAACGCATGACGCACATCAGAAACTGTACGATTTTTGTTATCCGACAAACAATCCACAATAATGGCAATTCCACCAGGACCATACCCCTCATAACGCATTTCAACCATGGTTTCGGCATCTAAACCACCTACACCCCGTTTTATAGCATTATCAATGGTATCGCGTTTCATATTCGCGTTGAGCGCTTTTTTTACTGCGTCACGTAATCGAGGATTTGATGATTCCTCAGCGCCACCCATGCGTGCAGCCACGGTAATTTCGCGAATGAGTTTGGTGAAAATTTTACCACGTTTGGCATCTTGAACACCTTTACGAAATTTGATGTTCGCCCATTTACTATGTCCAGCCATTACTGTACCTCGAAACTTGTTTTGAATATTTAAGAAATTATAACCTGCTCTATCGCTAAAAAGAATGACTTAATCGACTTTCACACTCGACAATTTCAAGTTTTTTAGTCTATGCTACTGCTTTTGGTAGTGAATTCGATAGGAGAGACACGTGCATTTAAAGGGATTTGGTAACCACCATCAAACAGAAGCAGTCAAAGGCGCTCTCCCAGAAAATCAAAACTCCCCACAACATTGCAATCTCGGGCTCTATACTGAACAGCTCAGTGGTACTGCCTTTACGCGACAACGACACGATAATCTACACAGTTGGCTTTATCGTTTATTACCTTCAGCAGCCCAGGGTCATTATTACCCCTATGAACACAATATTGTACAGCCTTACTATCAAGATCAATCACCCAATGCTAAACGCTGGCAGCCGCTTTTTCTAGACTCGCAACTGCATTGTGATTTTACTGAAGGTTTATTTCATGTGGCCGGAAGTTCTTTAGTGAAAGCCTATGTTTATCATTGCAATAAATCGATGGAGAATAAGTATTTTGCCTCTAATGATGGCGAGCTCTTATTTGTTCCTTATCATGGCGAAATCAATCTATATACCGAATTTGGTTTACTCAATTTTATTCCCGGTATGATTGCGGTCATTCCTCGTGGCGTTAAATTTAGAGTCGCCTTGGTCAGTGAACAAGCTAAAGGCTATCTTTGTGAGAATAGCGGAAATCCTTTACGCTTACCCGAATTAGGGATGATCGGAGCCAATGCTCTAGCCAACCCACGTCATTTTTGCTATCCACAGGCAGCTTATGAGTCAATTGATAAAGAAGTCTCCTTACTTTGTAAGCATCAGGACCGTTTATGGATAGCAACAGCAAATCATTCGCCTTTAAATGTGGTGGCTTGGCACGGTAATTACGCGCCTTATAGTTATGATTTAAGCTTATTTAATACCATCAATACGGTGAGTTTTGATCATCCCGATCCGTCCATCTTTACAGTGCTTTCTTCTGACAGTGATACTCCTGGAGTTGCGAATTTAGATTTTGTCATTTTTCCACCACGTTGGATGGTGGCTGAGCATACTTTCCGGCCGCCTTATTTTCATAGAAATTATATGAGTGAATTGATGGGGTTAGTGCGTGGGGAATATGATGCAAAAAAAGAAGGTTTTGTTCCCGGAGGAATTAGTATACACAATTGCATGACTCCGCATGGACCTGATTTAGCGTCTTATAAACACAATACTAGCGTAGAGCTTAAACCTGAATTATATGTGGATTCTCTGGCCTTCATGTTTGAAACTCGCGATGTATGGCTAATAACAGAGCAAGCGTATAATAATCCCAGTTTTGATAAACATTATTTAGATTGTTGGGACGGCTTCACTATGCAATTTGAAGCCCGCTAAAAAAATCCCCGCTTGCGCGGGGAGGACAAAGTATGTCAGTGGTTACAAACTTACAACGTTGGAGATGAAACAGCCTAAAACAAATCTTCTTGGGTTAAACCAACTCTTTCCAATAAAGTTCTTAAGGTCTTTAAAGCCTCTACTTGAATTTGTCTCACTCTTTCCCGAGTCAAATCAATTTCCTTGCCTACATCTTCTAAGGTCGCTTTTTCAAAACCACGTAAACCAAATCGACGTGCAATCACTTGCTGTTGATTTTCGGTTAATTTATCTAAAAGCGATTCTATATGTAAACGTAGATTCTCATTCGTCAAAAGTTCGGCGGGATTAAGGCTATTTTCGTCAGGAATAGTATCAAGTAAGGATTTATTTTCATCATAACCGATAGGCGTATCCACTGAAGTCACTTTATCGTTTAAACCCAAGAGTTTTTGCACATCCTCTAAAGGTTTATCCAACATATCCGCAATCTCTTCTGGAGAAGGCTCATGATCTAATTTCTGGGTTAAATGTCTTGCTGCACGTAGATAAACATTCAGTTCTTTCACCACATGGATGGGTAAACGAATAGTACGTGTTTGATTCATAATCGCACGTTCAATGGTTTGGCGAATCCACCAAGTAGCATAAGTAGAAAATCTAAATCCACGTTTTGGATCAAATTTTTCCACAGATTTCATTAAACCTAAATTACCTTCTTCAATCAAATCCAAGAGAGGTAAGCCGCGATTTAGATAACGACGTGAAATTTTAACGACTAAACGCAAATTAGATTCAATCATTTTTTTGCGTGCAGCTGCATCCCCTTTTAATGACAGCGTGGCGTAATGTACTTCTTCCTCGGCAGTCAATAAGGGTGAGAAACCTATTTCACTTAAATAAAG
Source organism: Legionella sp. (assembly GCA_004297865.1). Taxonomy (GTDB): domain Bacteria; phylum Pseudomonadota; class Gammaproteobacteria; order Legionellales; family Legionellaceae; genus Legionella. Next base: position 8,768 of record SCSO01000002.1, on the reverse strand, counting down.
TTGAGTGGCATCCATAGCTTTAGCTACGTTCTTGCCACGGTGATAGCTTGGGAAAGTCTCATCGATGTCGGGGATCTCGACGACTTCTTCTTCCATTTTTTCAATGGAAGCCTCCATCTCCTCTTCTTCTATTAAGAGAGATTCTTCGTCAGGCTCAACCCAATCCTCATCATCCTTAATCTCTGGCTCTTTAATTGGCTCATCGTCCTTGTGCATTGTATCACCTATAGTGTTAAGCCATGTCTCGAAAACTCATCCCTGTGAATTTACTTCTCAACATGTCTATTGTTGCAATAACTACAAGTTATATGTCAACCTTTTTGTAGATAATTCAATGGATTGACTGGTACTCCCGCCTTTCTGATTTCAAAATGTACACCCCAATAACGGTGTTCTAGAACCCCAACTTCAGCAATAGCCTGGCCAGTATTGACGCGCTGTCCTTCAGAAACTAAATTACGCGCATTATTGCCATATGCGGTTAAATATTCATTATTGTGCTTAATAATTATTAAATTACCATAACCGGCTAACCCACTTCCAGCATAGGCAACTACCCCTGCAGCGGAAGCAAAAACTTTATCACCCTTTTTAGAAGCAATATTTATGCCTTTTTTTCCTTGATCAGGAATAAAGGTGGTCACTACGGTACCAGTAACTGGCCACATCCACCCGGAAGCTGAGCGAGTACGGAACAAAGGGGTGCGGATTACTTTATTCACTACGGGTCGTTGTGCGGGCTGATAATGACGTGCCTGAGTCGGTACGGCACGCTGATAATAAACGGGTTGAGGGCGGGCTAAGCCTTGCACGCTTAAAACTTGCCCCACTCTGAGAGAGTATGGAGGGCTTATGTGGTTTAAGGTCGCTAAACGACGATAATCGGTATCATAACGAAATGCGATGGCATACATCGTTTCACCAGCACGAACAACGTGTGTTTTTTGATTAGTCGAATAAGGCTGCCATTTCACTTCACTAACCGGAGCAAGATCATTTCTTGCCCCACAGCCGGCAAGAATTAGAGCGATCGTTAAGCCCGAAAAGCGTTTGCAGAGTGTCATCATCTTAAAATCTCAAATAAATCATTTATTAAACGAGGGGGCATTCAGCATGATAATTAATTCCATTCACCCACTGAGATAACTGATCAAACATTTTATAATGAGTTAGATCCAAATGGAGGGGGGTAATGGACACATAACCTGAATTTACCGCATGAAAATCTGTCCCTATCCCTGCGTCCGCTTCTGGTCCAGGAGGTCCAATCCAATACATAGGTCTTCCTCGGGGGTCATGTTCTTTGACTATAGGTTCTGCGGCATGTCGCGCGCCTAAACGGGTGACTTGAATACCTTTAATCTCTTCTAAGGGTAAATCGGGGACATTAATGTTTAATATAGTCTGAGCAGGCCATTGATGTGTAGTAATTTGCGAGACTAATTGTTTAGCAATTTGTGCGCCGGTTGCGTAATGTTGAATATTTTCTCCTACCATGGAAATAGCAATAGCCGGTAATCCTAGATGCCGCCCTTCCATTGCAGCTGCGACGGTTCCTGAATAAAGGACATCGTCCCCTAAATTAGCGCCTTCATTCATCCCAGAAACCACCAGGTCTACTGGAGCTTCAATAAAACCAGTGAGTGCTAAATGGACACAATCGGTAGGTGTTCCTTCCACACTATAATGACCATTATCTAATTCTCTAAGACGAACCGGTTGTCTTAGGGTCAAAGAATTACTCGCTCCACTATGATTTCTATCCGGAGCTATTACTATCACTTCAGCGACCTCTGCTAAAATTTTAGCCAATTCACGAATTCCTGGGGCTAAAACGCCATCATCATTACTGATTAATATTCTCATGTTTAACTCTTAGGTGATTCTAACCATTTAACCACCGCTAAACGGTCGGCTAAATCCTTTTGATTAAGAGCCATGCTCGCTTTTAATTCAGCGTTTGCAGCGTTCTTTTCAATCTCAAGTGCTTGGCTGGAAAGTGTTTGTTGTAAAGATAGAATTTTAACTCCAAAACCTTGGGGACTGTATTGAAGTTGATAAGCTAAAATATTTAAACGATTGGCTAATTCAGACAGTTGAGAGCAAGTTAATCCTTGGGATTGCTGTACTGGACAAGCTTTTACTGCGCTGAGTAAGGCTTCAGGATGAGTGAGATAATAGTGTTCATTCTTTTCGCTGCAAGAAGTGAGGCCTAGCATTAATACAATCACCATCACATACTTATTCATTCACAACCTCTTGATGTAAACTACAAAAAGTCGATATTATCACCTGTTACGACGTAACGCTATCCTAAATAAGAAGGCCCTATGCTTGATTTTAAACTGAACCGCGACCAGGCCACTGGTGAGTTATATATAGAAACCTCACTCTGTGGAAAACCTTTATTAACTATTCCCCAACTCAATAAAGGTACCGCTTTTACTCTGGAAGAGCGTAAAGCTTTTGGTCTTTTAGGGAAATTACCTTATAGAGTAGAAACTCTAGATGAGCAGGTAAAACGAGCTTATTTACAATTCTCTAGTTACAACACCCGTTTACAACAAAATATTTATTTGAATAATTTACATGATAAAAATCAAATTATATTTTACAAACTTTTAAATCGTCATTTAGGCGAAATGTTACCTACTATTTATACGCCTATTGTGGGTACCGCAGTGAAGCGCTTTAGCCATGAATATCGTCAACCACGTGGTTTATATATTTCTCATTACGATAAAAAGTATATTAAAGAAATTATAGAAAATCGCTCCAACCCCGAAGTGGATTTGATCGTAGTTACCGATGGTGAAGGAGTTTTAGGTATTGGTGATCAAGGCATTGGCGGCATGGATATTCCTGTGGCTAAACTCATGGTCTATAGTTTATGTGGCGGCATCGATCCAACTCGTACCCTACCTGTTTTCTTAGACGTGGGAACTAACAATCAAGATTTATTAGATGATCCTATGTATTTGGGTTGTCGTCATCCACGTATTAATAACGCAGAATACGATGATTTGATTGCTACCTTTGTTAATGAAATTAAACAGCAATTCCCTAATGCTTTCTTGCATTGGGAAGATTTTGGTCGCGGAAATGCTCGTCGTATTTTAGATCAATTCCAAGATGAACTCTGTACTTTCAATGATGATATTCAAGGTACTGGTGCAGTTACCCTCGCTGCATTATTAGCAGCCTGTGATGTGACGGGATCCACTTTAGATCAACAACAGATTGTGGTCTTTGGTGCAGGTTCAGCTGGAACTGGTATTAGTGATCAAATCGTTGATGCCATGATCCGTTTAGGATTGTCTAGTGAAGAAGCTCATAAACGTTTTTGGTTGATTGATCGTCAAGGTTTATTACTTAAGACGGATACAGACTTAACGGAAGCACAAATTCCTTACGCTCGAGAAACCAGTGACGTGCAAAATTGGGCGATTAACGATAAACAACACCCTTCGTTAACCGATACCGTTCGTCATGTTAAACCCACCATTCTTATAGGCTGCTCGGCACAAACGGGAGCGTTTTCGCAGGATCTTGTAGAATTGATGAGTGCCCATTGCGAACGTCCAATTATTTTTCCTTTATCTAATCCCGATGAAAAATGCGAAGCGCAACCGGCAAATATCTTGGCTTGGAGTAAAGGTAAAGCTCTCATCGCGACCGGTACAGCTTTCCCTCCAGTAGAATATCAAAACCGCATGGTACAAATTGCACAATGCAATAATGCGTTGGTCTTTCCCGGAATCGGTTCCGGCGTTTTGGCCGTTTCTGCGCGCCGCTTAACCACTGAAATGATCTTCGCTGCCGCAAAAACTTTAGCTCAATTCGCACCGAGCAAAAAAGATAGTTTCTTACCTTTATTACCCTCTTTAGATGATGCACAAACAGTAGCTAAGGCTATTGCTGTAGCGGTTGCACAATGTGCTATTGATACGGGTTATGCGCAACAGAATCAAGATAAGGATTTGAAAAAATTGGTTGAGGAGTTGTTTTGGGAGCCCAGGTATTTGCCGTTTAGGTATACGACGAAGGCGAGGTAAACCCATAGCCGTCAGGTTAAGTAGTTTCGATGTCCAATTTTAAACACTTGATTATGGTGTCATCTCCGCGAAGGCGGAGATCCATTCCTGCATGGGTATTGAACTAAATTAGGGATGGATTCCCGCCTTCGCGGGAAAGACTCGATTGATATATCGCTTAGCCTGACGGCTATGGGTCACGACCCAACCAACAATTATTTCAAATACACTACCACCTTTTGTTGAGTCGCCCCGACCTTTTCCCAAGGTCTAGCATATTGAAAAAGAATATTCGTCTTACTCGGATAACTCGCTCCTTTTTTCAACCCAAAAGTAAATACCATTTGCCCACCCGAACCAATTAACTTACTACTATTCTTTTGATACACACTACTCTTCAAACGCAAAATACTTTGATCATACTGCATCACTTTCCATTGAAAACCTGTCGTTGGATTAGCAGCTAAATTAACGACAAAATCACCACTCCCCTTCTTCACAGTCAACTGTGAATCATTAGCAGCATGCGCCATGACGCTAAAGCCAAGTAAAAAAAGTCCAATTATTTTTTTCATGAATTATCCTAAGTGGTAAATTAATACTGATTACGATTGGTTTGAATTTCTTTCACTATACCCTGATCAAAAATTAAAACGTATTGAAAGTCTGCGGATGATTTTTGATAAATCCAACGTTCAACAATGGTCGTGTTCGTGCCTATTTGGTATCCCGCATAATTATACACGGGTGTGGTTTGTTCAAACATTTCTTTATCTAAAGGCTCGCCGCATTTAGAAAGAACCGTGTATTGCTCATCTCCTTCAGAAACCAATTGCGAACCACAGCGCATAGCCATAGCCATCTCGCTCAAGAACAAACATAGAACTAGTATTAAAAAACTAAATCGTTTCATATTAATCATCCAGTTCATTATCCAATTCAGGTAAGAATCCACCAACTTGCGCATCCCACATGGATTTATAAAGACCATTTTGCGCAACTAATTCAGCATGGGTTCCATCTTCAACAATTTTTCCTTCAGCGAACACTAAAATTCTATCCATATTTAACAATGTTGCTAAACGGTGAGCAATGACTATAGTGGTTTTACCTTCCATCAATTCCCAAAGCGAATTATGAATGGCTTCCTCAGTTAAAGAATCTAATTGCGAAGTAGCTTCATCTAGGATGATGATATTCGAATTTTTCAAAACAGCCCGTGCAATCGCAATACGTTGTCGTTGACCACCCGACAATTTCACTCCCCTATCTCCCACCATGGTATCGTAACCTTCAGGTAATAAAGAAATAAAATGATCACAACAGGCTTTTTTGGAAGCCGTAATCACTTCTTCATCCGTCGCTTGGGGATTACCATAACGAATGTTTTCCATTATAGTACGATGGAATAACGTAGTATCTTGCGGAATCATACTAATCGCAGTATGCAATGACGCTTGCGTGACCTCGCTAATATCTTGGGCATCGATCAAAATACGTCCAGATTCCACATCAAAAAAACGCAAAATTAAATGAATAAACGTGGTCTTGCCACTGCCCGAATAACCCACTAAACCTACTCGTTGCTTAGGTTCAATGACTACGGTTTTGTTTTCAAAAATCTTTTTACCCATACTGTAATGGAAAGTCACATTTTCAAATTCGATTCGTCCATCAGTCACTTTCAATTCTTGCGCATTGGGAACATCTTCTACTTCAATAGGTACACTCATTAAGGCAATGGCTTGTCGGGCAATCCCAATTTCTCTAAATAATTCCGCCATAGCATGACAGAGGTACCAAATTTGCGTCATGATCGCTAAAGACACATTAAAGATAAAAACGAAATCCCCAGTGGTGATCAGTCCTTTTTGCCAGAAAGTTAATAACAGATAAACCATAACGGTCAGCATAATAGTCACTGGAATATCGAGATACAAACGGAATAAATTCATGTAAATGGACAAACGAATATTACTCGTTTTTTCCTTTTCCTGGCTCTTACCTACATAAGCGACTTCATCGCGTGCGCGCGAAAAAAGTCTTACTGCATTGGAATTACTTAAACTATCGACAATTTTTCCGCTTAATTCACTTTTATCTTCTGCATTTTCTATGGAGTGTTGGTCTACTTTAGCAGAAGCATAATAACTGATGAATAATTGAATCACTATCCACGTTAATAACACTAAGGCAAACCAATAATTAATAGTTAACATTAAAAGCAAAGCCACAACGATGGAGGAAATGGCCGCAATGGCATACCAAGTAATGATCATAAAGATAGAATCTAACGCACGCGGCAAATCGTTGACTTTGTTGGCTAAGCTACCCGCCATTTGATTGGAAAAATAATGATACGATTGCTTGGTTAAATAATCGAAAACCGCCATGCGTACATCCGCTTGAAACTTCGGTAACACATAGGCCTGCCACCAATCTTGTAAACGCAATATTAAAATCAACACCAGCCAAGCGCCTCCGCCTAGCAATAAGGCTGGGGCAACTAATTTAAAGACGTTTTGACCAGGGCTATGCGAATCTAAGGCGTCTACAATCATTTTTAGGGCATAGGGAATAGCATTATTCTCTAGAACCATACTGATGGGAGCTAATAAAAAGATAGTAAACGCGACTGGGCGTTGTTTAATAAAATGCCAAAAAAATAGGCCGAGTTTTTTGGGAAATGGAGCATTTTTTTGATTATTCATAAGCTTACCAGAGACCCTTTAATAATTTTTTGTATTTTATAAACCATAAGTTCGAATAAAACACAGTTTGATGTAAAAAGTATAGTAAAAAAACAAGGAGAATGCTTATCCTCTTGATCTTAAAGCGTATTAAAGCGATCATTTTACTTTTTATACCAAGGAGCTCGTATGGAACACGAAACTATGGAGTTTGATGTCATCATAGTGGGTGCCGGACCTGCGGGTTTATCTGCTGCGATAAAACTCAAACAACTGGCCTTAGCCGCACAGCGCGATCTCAATGTCTGTATTCTAGAAAAAGGAGCGCAGGTGGGCTCGCATATTCTTTCCGGTGCCGTATTGGAACCACGTAGTTTAAAAGCCTTATTGCCAGAAAATTGGCAGGAAGCCCCTTTAGATACCCCTGTTAGTCATGATTCCTTTTATTTCTTAACGCGAAACAAATCCTTTAAGTTACCTACCCCACCACCTATGCACAATGAAGGAAATTACATCATTAGTTTAGGGGAGCTTTGTATTTTTCTCGCTAGTCAGGCAGAAGCATTGGGTTGTGAAATTTATCCAGGTTTTGCGGCGACAGAGATTCTTTACAATGATAAAAATGAAGTCATAGGCGTGGGAACTGGAAGTGTCGGAATTGATAAATCGGGCAATGAGACAGATAACCATCAACCCGGCATGCATTTACTCGCTAAACAAACCTTGTTTGCTGAAGGCTGTCGTGGACAATTAAGCCAAAGTCTAATGGCGCATTATCATTTGCGGGATCATTGTCAACCACAAACCTATGGCATAGGGATTAAAGAGATTTGGCAAGTCGATGCAGCGCAGCATAAGCCAGGAACGGTGATTCATACCATAGGTTGGCCTATGGATCAGGCGACCTACGGTGGCTCTTTTATTTATCATTTATCCAAACAACGTGTCGCGCTAGGATTCGTAGTGGGTTTGGATTACAAAAATCCTTGGCTTAATCCCTTTGCAGAATTACAACGTTTTAAAACTCATCCATTGATCAAACCAGTTTTAACCGGCGGCGAGCGATTAATTTATGGCGCACGTGCTTTGAATGAAGGCGGTTGGCAATCTCTTCCCAAACTAACTTTTCCCGGTGGCGCCTTAATTGGCGATGCCGCAGGCTTTTTGAATGTTCCCAAGATTAAAGGGATTCATACCGCAATGGAATCCGGCATGTTGGCTGCAGAAGCTTGCTTTGAAACATTGGCAGAAGAAAAAACCGCTCCGTTTGAATTAATCCGTTATCCAGAAAAAATAAAACAATCTTGGCTCTCTAAGGAATTGTATTCCGTACGCAATATCCGACCGGGTTTTAAATTAGGCCTTATTCCTGGAATGATCAATGCAGCTTTTGAAACCTATATCAGTCGCGGGCACTCGCCTTGGACTTTGAGTAATCATGCCGATTACAAATGCTTAAAACCAGCGAAGCACGCTAAAAAAATAGAATACCCTAAACCCGATGGCGTTTTGACTTTCGATAGATTAACTTCCGTTTTTCTTTCCAATACTTTTCATGAAGAAAACCAGCCCTGTCATTTGAAATTAAAAAATCAAAAATTAGCCATTAGTGTTAATTTAGAAATCTATGCTTCACCCGAAAGCCGATACTGCCCTGCTGCTGTGTATGAAATTGTAGAAGAAGAAAAAGGACCTCGGTTACAAATCAATGCGCAGAACTGCATTCATTGTAAAACCTGCGATATCAAAGATCCACGACAAAACATTGTTTGGCAAGCTCCTGAGGGAGGTGGCGGGCCTAATTACAGCGGGATGTAATAACACCCCGCAAATTTAATCTTGAAATTGGATCGTTGTCATTTTTTTAGGATATCGGTAGACTTGCACACTCAATCAGTCCCGGTGGCGCAGCTGGATAGCGCAGCCCCCTCCTAAGGGGCAGGTCGCAGGTTCAAATCCTGCCCGGGACGCCAGCAAAATCAATGAGTTACAAAATCATGCGAATTAAAAATGATTTTTTAGAGTGTTCACAGAGTGCATTTTG
>SCSO01000496.1 GCA_004297865.1 Legionella sp. | reverse complement strand
ACTGTATGTGCAAGGCGAAATGGTAGATGCCTTTAAAAGAACCAAAAGTCGCTTGGAGGAAATGCAATCCGTCGATTATTTAAGCCGGCATCCGCGACGCGAAATGAAGGAAATTGGATAAAAAATACACTAAAATCAAGGTAAATTTTTTCTTAATTGAGAATGATTCTCGATATCATTTGTGTTAGAATCATAGTCATCCTTAATATCCTAGGTTGACTCATTATGAAAATATCCGATTTAGTTTGCGGTGATAGAGTGCGGTTGATCGATTTTGGCGCTACGGATCAGCAATACCGACGTAGGCTCTTGTCTTTAGGTGTGACCTCTGGTGTTGAGTTTTCTGTCATTAGAATTGCCCCTTTAGGCTGCCCAGTGCAAATTGAAGTAAGGGGAACTTTTTTGACTTTACGCAAAGAGGAAGCAGGTCAATTGTTGTTGGAGCGTGTATGACCCATGTTTTACTTGTAGGCAACCCCAACTGCGGGAAAACTACATTGTTTAATGCCTTAACCGGTGATAACCAACGCATCGGAAATTGGCCTGGAGTAACAGTTGAAAAAAAGACTGGGCAAATTCCTTTAGCACAAGGCTGTATTGAAATCACTGATTTACCCGGAGTCTATTCCCTCATTTCTAATATGGATGGTTTAAGTCAAGACGAACAAATCGCCACTCATTCTATAGCAAATCTTGCAGCAGATTGTATTATCAACGTAGTAGACGCCTGCCATCTTGAACGCCATTTGTATTTAACGAGTCAAATTTTAGAATTAGGTAAACCGGTTGTTTTAGCACTGAATATGATGGATGTTGCGGAGAGTCGCGGTATATCGATTGATATAAAAAAATTAAGTGAGCTGTTAGGATGCGCAGTCATTCCTTTACAAGCCCATAAAAATTTAGGGGTAAAGGAGCTATTAGCGCAATTGCAAAACTTACCTAAGGTTAATCCTCCTATCGAATTACCTCTTAATGAATCCGTGCGCGCAACTTTGAATTCCATTGAAAATCAATTGATTGCTGCGGGATATCAGGCTAATTTTGCTTATTACGCCTCTCTGCGACTTGCGGAAGGGGATAGTTATTTAGTAGACCCCATTTTACTGAAAACAATGACATTAGAATTAGAGAATGAACCAGGACTGGATATTTTTCTAGCGGATGCTCGATACAATAAAATTCATCAAATTGTCAGTGGCTCGCAAAAAAAACGCAGCGATGCCAGTGAGAATTTTACTGCTAAATTGGACCGCATCTTCTTACATCGTTTTCTAGCACTGCCTATCTTTTTTGGT
>SCSO01000086.1 GCA_004297865.1 Legionella sp. | reverse complement strand
TAAGCAATAACTACGGCTCATATTGTTATGGTGCAGGAGAAAGACACTCTGTTAAATCAGGACCGTCTATACCAAATAAATCCATCACAGCGGCAATAGGATAAGCAAAACACCCAACTAAAATCCCTAAAATTACGGCATTAATAGCTAATTCTATAGTTAACATAGTTAATGCAGGTAATATAGGTACTATTAGAGAGAAGAATGCGCAAAAAGTTCCAGTAAAGATAATCTTTTCAATAGGCGCATCAGTAAGATTATCACCGATGATTGCTTGCGTAACTAAGCTATAAGGCGCAATAGAAAACTGACTACAGCTGTTAAAAAAAGAACCATATAACCGATTCAATCTAGTAACGTTTGACATCAAAATTCCTCTATTATAAAGCTTTGGGAGATAAATCTTCCCTATTATAAAACCTAAATCTTAAGATAACCTTAACTCTCTGCTTTTATTTAAAAAAGAAAGTTGCATTTAGCCAATAATCCCTTTAGGATTTTCTCATTTTAATGATTAACTTCACAGGACGAAGATGATAACTATAGATTTATTAAAAAACCACCCCTATGCAATACCTCGCTTAGCCGAGATTTGGCAGGAAGTTTTAGGAAGCATTTGGATTCCAGATGTCCCTATGGAGCGGGTGCAGCAAACCTATAAAAACCATTTAAATACCGAAGCCATGCCTTTAACGATAGTCGCTTTGGATGGTGATAAGCCTGTAGGTATGTGTAGTTTAAGGGATAATGATGGTATACGCCCAGATTTAACCCCTTGGTTAGGTTCTCTCGTAGTGGATCCAGCGTATCAAAACCGTAAGATCGGCAGACAATTAATTGATGCAATCAAGGCAAAAGCCATAGAGTTTGATTTTAAAAAACTTCATCTTTTTGCACTGGATCCCACGATCCCGGATTATTATGAGCGTTTAGGTTGGACAGAAATTGCTAAGGATCAATTTAAAATACATCCGGTTACGGTGATGGAAATTGATTTAGCTTAACATTGCAGGGATTTGTAGCCTGTATTAGACGAAGTCGTAATACAGGCTACTTTGATATTGTTACCCATCCGCTCTTGGTTCCGGAAATATCACCCTAAATCCAGGCTCCAAAATTTGCCCCTTAGGATTCTGCGATATTTCACTAGCAAACACTGCCTGACGCATTGCAATCAAACGCTGAACACCTTGATTCACCCCCAAAGGACTTAGAAATTGCAAAGATAAAGCCGCAAAATAATTGTCTCTTAACAGTTTAAATACCTCACGCCTATCTTCAACCAAAGCCATAGCAAGTTCTCGAGCCTCTTGCTGAGTACTCTGCCGTAAATTCTGAATAAATATTTTTTGCCATGATCCATCCACTTTTTGCGGAAGCAAAGCCAACAAATCGCAACGTACTTTGGAAAATAAAGGCTCTTTAAAATCCACCATCAATACCGCTTCCATAAAATAGGAACTAATCACTCCCCTTTCAAGCAATTGCTGAATAGCTGCCAAATCATTAGCCCCTTTAACAGGGGTTAACCAAGGATGATCCGCATCTCTTAATTGAGTTTCGGGAAAGATAAGATCAAAGTCTTCCAATGCTTTTTGATAATGAGCAAGCGATATGGACAAATCAAGCTTACCTAAAAAAGGATTAATCCAAAAAGCAGAAGGAATTTGCACCCTATCCACTTCTTCACTCGATTCTATATTAATTTCCGTAGTACAAAATAAAGGCCGTAATTGCTCTTGCAAACTAAGTTGTGTAGAAAAATCTAACTTAGCCATTCCCTGACGCACCACTTTAGCAAAATCAGCAACATCACTTAGTCTTTCTAGGAGATGCATGACTTGAGTATCAGGATGGTTAGGCTGCAAAATTAATTGCCGTTTTTTCTGCCACCAATCATTATGAGGTGACGATAATTCCTTCAGAATCGGCCCACCAGAATTATGACATGCAGAACAACGCATACGTCGTCCAAAATGATTCGGCTCCTCCAGTTTACCCAAATAAAGATGACGATTGTCCAAAGCAGCATCTAAAGAGTCACCACGATAAAACCAACGACTACGTTGTTCATCTAAACCAATTAGCTCATAAAAATTAAATAATTTTTTTTCTTTATCCCAAGCAATAGCCTCAAGCAATAATTTTTTTGTCTCTGGATTATTATCCAAAACCACATAGCCCTCTTGGGCCTTAGTAAAATAGCCAATAAATAATTCGCCCTGCGCAATCGCTTCAAAAAAACTAAAACTTCCTAAAACAGGATTATGCCGACCCCGATTAGCCACCATATTGATTTGCTCAGGCAGGCCCTGTCTTTGAAATATGGCTTGCAAGTCCAAACTTGAACTAGGACAAGTTTTAGCGTCTTGCAGGATTTTAAATAATGGATCATGCAAGGTTTGATTTAATTTTGAGTCATTAAAATAGATAGGACAGGCCGCATAAACGACCTGACCGAATAGGTATAAAGCCAACATCCATTGTTTCATAGGGTATCCTAAGAATAACTTTGATTATTGAAATCCCATTAAGGATGAGTATTTTTGATCTGGTTGGTAATCAAACTTTTGCGTGTTTGTAGTAAATTGTTCAATACCTTGCAAAGTTCTTTGCGTCACTTTTGCAGTCAAATTCACATTGGCTTCCTGAAGTGCAGCTAAGATTCGCAGTGATTCCACTAATTCTTGTTGCTCAGCAGGAATGCGTGCTAACAAACCATTTAAATTAGCGACAGATGTTTTTAGATCAATAGTAAACAAATCTTTTTGCAATTGTAGATCAGCCAATTTTACTAAATGCGGTAAAAGTGCTGCATATTGACAGAAGAATTCGATTTTTAACAAACCCAAAGTCACTATATCCATGTATTTTGCAAATTGCTCTGGTTGATATTGTTTCATATCCAACAACGAACGTTGAGAAGCATGCGAAACACCATTTAAGGTGCAATTTAATAATTCTACAAAACTGGCAGGCAATTTCTTGAAAACTTCAGCATATACTTCAGCCACCCCACCAAAAAATCCTTGATCATCGGAATTTAAAGAAACCAAACCTCGATCCAATAATTTGCGTAATTGCCAGTGTTTATCTACTGAAGGAACTTGATCCGGACAACAAGCCTGATCACTTAAAGGACATGATTCAAATAACTGACCTATACGCGCCATCTCTTCCAAACACTTTTCATCATCTGCAATATGACGACCATGCGCCATCCAATCTAAGACTTCTGCTGCTGCTACGATTTGTGGTGGTGTGGAATACTCTTCCATATGTGCAGTCAAGAAATACCACTGATTGTTCGGTACTTGTCTATTAGCTCTATCATCCACATAGTACTTTTTAAACATACTAAAGGGGAAGCCATTTTCACCACCAGCCAAACCAATAGTCATAATCATAGGATTGGGATGAGCTTGTAATAAACTACGGATTTTCTCAAAGAGTTGGGTATCGACATGACGTTCTTGATAATAACGTAACCTGCAAATCGTGGTTTGACCAAATTCCTTAATACCGCGTGCAAGTCCAGCATTGTAAGCGTTATTAAATTCAACAAAGTCCATTTTATCTTGACATTGAACCCAGGAAATTCCAGGCAAAGCGAAAATCACATTATGCTCATAGCAATATTTATAAAAGGCATACATGAGATCTTCTATATCTTTTGGCGTATGAATTAATTCCGAGATAGTACGAAAATCTTGGAGAAAAATATCAAAATTTTCTTTTCCTCTATACAACCAACGATTATTAGCTTTATCTACTAACTCTTCAGGAAAACGACATCCATTTCGGCGCGCCAATTCTCGTGCTAAATCAATATCCATTAAAAACCCAGCTTCCGCATGCACATGGATATCAGTTTTAGGCAGTTTATGCAGCAAGACTTTATGAACTTCTGCTACAGATTGTTCATTAGTGCAGAGAGTTGCTAAATCCCGAAGTTGCTGTTCAGTCAGGTTAGGTATTTGGAATCTATGATGGGCAGTTCTACTATAAGAACTACTCCATAAAGCCTCAATTTTTTTTTGTACTTTTTGTTTTAAAGGATCAGTGGTATCAGCAAACAACTGTGGTACAGGCATTCGTTACTTCCTTATTGTAAAAAATGCGCATTTTAAATAATTTTAAACTAGTATGCTATTTATTTTGTTGTATTCGCTGAAATATCCAAAGAGACCTTACTTTGTTGATCAGCAATAATCTGTTCCAGTGCTATCAACGAACTGGTTTTCCAACCAAAAAGCCAAGTCAAAAATCCTTGGCTTTGTTTCAGGATTTTATAATTCTCACTAGCAAAAATTTCTTTGGCAGCTAAATCGAGTTCGTCTGGTGTCTTACAATTTTTAATTTTAGCCCCGAAATTCAAAAGAATACTGGTTTTTAGAGCATCACCTTGTAATGCATTGACAGGTTCATTCGCCTTAGGTTTTGTGAGGGCTTTAAAAAAATGAAAGCGACTTGAATTCAAACTAGCATATTGGTAATAAGGTTTTAACTCCTCTAATCCAAATTCTTTCGGCTTGGGATTATTCTCCTTAACTGTCGCTTTAGGCTGTGAAGCGCTTTCCTTAAGGCTACTTTTTTCTTTACATACTTCAGGAATTTTATTCATTGCTTTAGCTTGCATTCCTTCTTCATACGCTGTGAGAAAAGCAGGATTAGTGATGGCTGCTTTTCTTGCTTCATCAGTTCGTAGTTGCGCAATTCGTTTGAAAGCATTTATTTCTTTAATATAATGTTGAGCTAATGGTTGATTAGCGCTTTTTTGTACGCCGCCAAAAAAGTTAGGTTCTAATTGTGGGTCTTCCGCAAAACCTTCATCAAAATAAACGCTATTCTTATGTGCACGTACAGGTAATATATGATGGTACCCCGCACCCAAAGTGCGATATAAATCTTCTAAAGCAGATTGTACGATTTCTTGTTGCCAGGGGGTTGTTTTCCATTCTTCCATGCTTGTCGTAGGTAAACTTAAGGTTGGATAGTGTGCTGAGCCAATTTCATAAGATGCGTGCGCGAGACCCGCTCCTGATTTAATGGTGAAGAGGTCGGTTCCCAATCTATGATGTCCATCATTTCCCGGAAAAAGAAAAATAACTGTTTTTGGATCGAGATTTTCATTCTCGCAGAACTTTTCAAATACTCTACGATCGATACGGCCTTCAAGAAATAAGAGCATGATTTTCCTTAGTATTTAGGAAAAATAGACAATTTGTATAAATTATAGCAGAAAATTGTTAAATTCTGTTAGCTCTTGAAGGGTGAAGGCGGGTATTCGTGAACATGCTCTAAACCTTCTCAAATCTATTCAATAATTTCGCCCGCAAATTGTCACGAAACTCCGGACTTACTTTCTCCACAGAACCCATATCAAAAGGTGGATGGGGATCATATTCAATAATCAACTGCAGCGTCTTTGCAACCTCCTGCCCCGCTACTTTTGCAGCCAAGGTTAAGCCCATATCAAGGCCCGCTGAAACGCCAGCTGCTGTCATAATTTTGCCATCTTCAACCACCCGTTGCGAAACAGGGGTTGCGCCCCAATGTGCGAGACGATCTAAAACTGCCCAATGCGTAGTCGCTTTCTTCCCTTGTAAAATACCTGCAGCACCTAAAATCAAACTGCCTGTACACACGGAAGTAGTCCATTGTGTGGTTTTATGAATCGCGTTTAACCATTCTAAAACTTCCGGCTCGTCATGCAGACTCGGTGCTTTGCCGCCACCACCAACGACTAAAATATCAGTTTCAC
>SCSO01000085.1 GCA_004297865.1 Legionella sp. | reverse complement strand
TAAGCAGCCGGAGTTAGCTCAAAGTCTTGATCTGCAAATGCTAGACGCCGTGAACGCTTGCCAATCTGCTTTGGAAGAAGGTGGAAATGAGGCTTTAGCGCAATTAGCCCAAGCAATGAATAAAGCAGCAGATTGCTTTTTTCAATGGGGCTTGGTGAGTGAAAGTTTGCAACAACATATGCAGCAACTGTTAAAATCCGGAGCTTTGGCGGTGAAACCTACGGGTTCAGGCGGCGGAGGTTATGTAGTGAGTTTGTGGGAAGGACCGCTTCCAGAAATGGATTTTGCAGTGATTAAAATTTAATCGCTATTCCATAAATTGATAATACATTTCAGTATCTTTGATCATACCTAATTCATAACGGGCTTGTTCTTCTAGAGCTTGGTCACCACTTTTTAACTCTTTGATATCGGCTTCGAGGGCTTTATTTCTTGCTGCAAGTTTATTATTTTCTTGTTGATGTGCTTCTACTTTTTTCTCAAGCTTCACCCATTGGATTAAATTTCCATCTCCTAGCCATAGCTTATGTTGCAGTACAACTAGGGCAACAATTAGGATAATGAATATTGGGCGCATAATTCCTGCCATTTTAAAGTCTCTAATAATATTGTAGTACCTTATTAGCGCTTAGAGCAATATGTGGACACGAAAAGGCAGGTTTTTTTGTGAACTTGTCTGTGCACAGACAGAAATCTTCTATCGTAGGTTGGGTCTCGACCCAACATTTAATGGTTTAAATGCCCGTTAATGTTTGCTTTAAAGTATCAGTAGTATCAGTTGCAATAAACTCTGGATGGGTTTGTTGAAAATGATCAAAAAATTGAATTCTACCTCTAATCGCAGCCGCTTTTTCTGAAGAGGTCGCTATAACAGTCAATTCATGAGTATGGTGGGTTCTCGTGTAAATGTCTCTTTTAGAATGGACCAAATACTGATTGGTTTTACTTTCCTCTGAAGTGATTTGGGAAGACAAGGTAGTAAATCTATCGGTACGTAAATCGACATCTTTGTCGAGTTTGCGTATTACTCTAGCACCTTGAAGACTATAGATATCTGCTAAAACAAAGTCTTGATTAAAGTGCTCAACAGCTTGTTTTATCGCCTCATATAGGAAATGAAATGGGCTAATCGTTAAATGATAAAGTCCCGTCCAAATCAGATCAATTAAGGCTACCATGCTAGTTATTAATAATTTCACCGGTATGAAAATGATCATGGTTGGGTATTTTACTACCAAAGATAAAAGCGATGCATCGGACTGCTTATTTAGGCCTATTTCTGCAAACGCCTCTAAACCAGAATGCATAAAATTGAATAGATCTAGCACGATTCTTAGAGGATTAATGAGGGTATGAAGTAAATTCCAAGCCCAATTTTTGTTTAAAGTAAAAGCATCCTTTTGCAGTATAAAGAGGTCTTGTAAGAAGGGTAGTTTAATAACCACTTGATTTTTAGACAATTGTTTAATGATTTTAGGGCTTTGTTCGATGTCCGTGGCTAATTCGATGTAATGTTCGAAAAACTCTCTCAAGAAGTAAAAAGGGGTTGTGGTTAAGCGATGAATATAATCTTCTGCACGGCTGACTTTATTCACTTTTTTATTAATATAAGGATAGAGGTTTTCTATAGCTTGAAGATAGGCAATGCGTGCTTTAAAGGCGTCGGTAAAAGGGATAAAGGAAAGAAAAAAATTGAGACCAAACGCTCTTCTTATTTGAATTTCATACACTTTTTGCGCGGTACGAGCGTGTTTTAGAATATAAGGTTCAACGATTTGTTCCGCATTAGCTATATCACTAGTAAATACATCAATACAGGTTTGCCCTTTGGAATTAATAGCAAAAAAACTGAAGGTTCTATTAATAGTTGACAAGATATTCACGGTTACCCTCTTATTATAAGACGCATTATTGTATCATGCGTTTAAAAAGTAAACAATGAATTTTGGTGGGGGGTAAATTAATCCCGACGTAGTCTTAGCTGGAAATTCATCCTTGTCATTCCCGCGCAGGCGGGAATCCATCTCCTAAACAAGGTGAGGTGCTATATTAGAAATGGATACCCGCCTTCGCGGGTATGACAAATATTTACTTGCAGTGTGACAAATATTAACTTGTGGGTATGATAATTAAAATCACTTAAACTTAAGCATTTTCCCTGCATAAGGCAAATCCGCTAACTCACTAATCCTTAACAACTGGTTATATTTAGCAATTCTATCGGTTCGGCACAATGAGCCGGTTTTAATTTGCCCACATCCGGTTGCTACGGCTAAATCGGCAATGAAAGTATCTTCGGTTTCTCC
>SCSO01000001.1 GCA_004297865.1 Legionella sp. | reverse complement strand
ACTATGGCTTTTTGTTGTAAATCCACCATGGGTGGTAAATTAATGGCTTCAATTTCAGTATGGCGTAATTGAAATTTAATTTGATAAATAGCACCGAGCAAATGCAGTGTATTAGGATTTTTAGGAATTTTAATCCCAAATTGGCGCAAAGCATTAAGACCTATTTCCAAAGCTTCAGGATGTCTGCCCAGAGTAGAGAGCATTTCAATTTTCAAACGATAAATTTCTAAATTATCCAGTTCACTGCGGGAATTATTTAATAATTCAGAAAAGTACTGATCTGCAGTCTTAAAGTCACCTATTAAATATTTGCATACCGCAAATTCTTTGTGAATCTGGTAAGAGAGATTGTAATTTTTCTTCCAATTATTAGGTTCTAAAAATTCCAACGCCGCAACCAAATATTCATTCGCTGCATGATAGGCTGAGGCTGCTTTTGCTTTTTGGCTAGCCCAATAATTATATTTCGCTAATAAATGGCGCTCTTCAATGTCATCAACTAAAGCAATGCTCTGATTAAAGTGTTTCAATACGGAAAATAGGCGTTCTTCATGGGCTTCCAAGGGATTATTTTTGATTAACAAACGTCCAATTTTAAGATGAATACTGCCACAATCCTCTTCCTTAATTAATTCATAGGTGGCTTGTTGAATGCGATCGTGAACGAATTTGTAATTTAAATTCTCTAAATTCATAGGATTGGGCGAATCAGTTAAACCAACCAACCCTTGTGTTTTGTAGCCCTCTTCTAAAGGACAAATGAGGTTAGCACTAATGGCCTGCCATAATTGCTCTGCAGTCTGACTAACGCTCTGCCCATTAATAATTAACAGCGTTTTAAAATCGAATTGATGGCCTATACAAGCAGCCAATTTTAAGGTTTCTTGAGTTGCATAAGTTAATAAATTAATTTTAGCGCGCAGCAAATGTAATACATTATCGGTGGTACTTTTTTCAATTTTGGCTAAGTCCCAATTCCAAATGCCTAAACCGTAATCAAAAACCAATAAATGATCTTGATAAATTTGTTTTAAAAATTCATTAATGAAAAAAGGATTACCCTGCGTTTTATCGCGCACGCATTCCGCTAGTCCTTGAATCTTTTCTGGAGTTGCAGATAAAGCATCTTGTAATAATTTTTGAATATCGGGGAATTGCAAAGGCTGCAAGTTTAATATGGTGCATTCAACTCTATGCTTTTGGAGATTACTCATGCTGATTTGTAAGGGATGATGCTCATTAATTTCATTGTCGCGATAGGCGCAAATGAGGAGTAAATGCTTGGTTTCCTTATCTAACAATAAGTTTTCAATAAAACTCAAGGAAGAATTATCTGCCCATTGTAAATCGTCGAGAAAAATCACTAAGGGATGATTGGCTTGCGCAAATACCCGCACAAAATTTTGAAAGGCTAAATTAAATCGGATTTGCGCCTCAGTAGGATTTAGTACAGGTACTAGGGGTTGTTTACCGATGATTGCTTCTACTTCCGGGATCACATCAATAATGACTTGACCTATGGAGCCTAAAGAAATATGTAAATATTTACGTAATTCTGCTATGCGCTCTTCGCTTTCTGATAAGACTTGTTTCACCAGATTTTTAAATGCAGACACAATAGCACTGTAGGGCATGCCTCTTTGCAATTGATCAAACTTACCCTGAATATAATAACCCCGCTGTTGCACTATAGGTTTATACACTTCTTTCACTAAGGACGTTTTACCAATCCCTGAATAACCAGCTACGTAAACAATTTCTTTGGCACCTTCGCTCACGCGGGCAAAAGCACTGAGTAATTGATGCACTTGTGGTTCACGCCCGTATAAATTGCGCGAAATGCTTAAGCGATCATGGATATCACTAGAGCCTAAGGAATAATCGGTAACGGTTTTTTTAATGATCCATTGTTTATAGCATTCATGCAGATCCGCTTTTATCCCAGCACAACTTGAATAACGATCCTCGGGCATTTTTTCTAATAATTTTTCAATAATCGCAGCCAACATGACCGGAATGTTGCGACGAGTCTCAAGAACTGAAGGTGGTTTTTTTGCAATATGCGAATAGATTAATTCCTGTCTATTCGTGGATTGAAATGGCAATTGCCCAGTTAACATTTGATAAAGAGTCACCCCTAAAGAATAAAAATCAGTGCGATAATCAATGACCCTATTCACTTTACCGGTTTGCTCTGGGGATATGTAAGTGAGATCGCCCTCTAGTCCTTTCAAATTGGCTGCATCGAAAATTTCTTCGTTAATTCTTGTAGAAGCGCTTAAGTCCATTAATTTAAGGGTAGCGTTAGTGACATCGAGAATTAGATTTGAAGGGCGAAGTTCTTTGTGAATAATGTTGTTTTCATGTAATTCGCTGAGAATGTCCACCAATTGCAACGCTAAACTGAAAAAATCATCAATTTCTAACTGATGTTCGGATAAGTAATCGCTAAGCATCTCCCCCTCAACATTTTCCAGAATGAGTACTGGTCCTGGGGTATTGGGGAGAAAATCATAGGCTTTAATAATGGTGGATTTTTTTAATCGTAGTAGCAAATTATATTCATGCTGCAAAATAGCTAAGTTTTCTGAAGACGTGTCTTGATTATTGGGAATTTTGAGAAAGACTTTCTGCTTATCTTTGAGACGTAAGCCTTGATAAGTATCAATATTATGGTGATGGCGAATCTTTTCCTGGATCTCGTATCCCAATACAGTAATCATGTACGTCCTTGATTTGATTAGATATTATTTAATAAATTAAATAAATCGCACATGACTAATTATAGGACAACAAAACCGAATTTTGCTAATAAATTGAACCTATTGTATTAAAAAATCCTTGTTTGCAGGCTGTTGCATGGCATCCCATAAGGCTTGTGGCTGCTCTTTGGTGAAAAAGCGTGAGCATTTACGCAGCTTAGATTTACCGGTTAAATTTTGAACCATATCTGCAACTGCTTGATTATTATCTAATAATTCTTGGGCGTGTTTTTGAATA
>SCSO01000084.1 GCA_004297865.1 Legionella sp. | reverse complement strand
TTATAGATAGAGATTTCAAAAAAATATCAATATGGCAAATTAGCTTCATTATCCACATTCCTTTTTTGTTAGTGATTTTAGGAAATGGTGGTGGTGGGCCAAATTATTTGTTAACGATGTGGATCTCGATGGTACTACTTTGCATTGAAACAATAACCAAAGTTGAGAGATTGACTTGTCCACCGCTTGGCGTATTAACTTTCATCGTAAATAATAAATATAAACATAAAAGTTACTTATCAAGGATTCCTGAAGAATATATAGCAATATTTAAGCAAAAATATTGGTACATTGTTTCTAACACTTTATTATTGGGTCTTCTAATCAATAGCTCTATAGGTACAAAAACGATAATAGGAAATATTGAATCAATAAAACTTCCTACTCCTCATCTTAATGAACTTATGCAAGATTACCAAAGTTCTATTTCAAAATTAGTTGCTGGTAAATCTGACTTAAATGTTCTTACAAATCGCAATATTGGAGCTTTGGTAGCAAATAATTTAAATATAAAAAATGAAGGGGCTACTATGTTTTCCTATGCTTGGAATTATCCTTCGGCCTTTGATAAACAAACAGTACTTAATGATATTCGTGAAAAAAAATTTGATATGATCACTACAGGTCTTCAAGAGTACCCAGAAGACGTAAAAAAAGAAATTGCAAACTATTACCAGCCTATCATGACAAAAGATGTTAATTTAATTTATGGTATCGTTGGTCCGGTAACGGTTTTTATACCTAAAGTATCAATACATGGATAACTAAAGGTCAATAATATTGGATAGAGGGAAGAGCCAGCCATAATTAACATGTAGGTTGGGTCGAGACCCAACATAAGGATCTTGAGCGAAGAGGAAATGGTTATGTTGGGTCACGACCCAACCTACATTCTGGATTTATATTTCTAGAAAGGAAACCATGGTGGCCAGAGGCGGAATCGAACCGCCGACACAAGGATTTTCAATCCTTTGCTCTACCGACTGAGCTATCTGGCCTTAAGGGTTGCTATTAGACTCTGACTTCGATTTTGAGTCAAGTCTCTTTAAGTGTTTTTTTAAAAATATTTTTTGTAATAAGCTAAGGCTACGGCAGCTCCTAAATGTGCGTTGTTTTTTATTAAACCAATGTTGGCTTCTAGGCTTCTTCCTGAACTTAATTCCGTAATCCGTTTCAGCAAAAAGGGCGTGAGTGCTTGGCCTGATAAATGACGGGCCTCTCTATGTGCTTGTTGAATAATCGGCATGATTTCTTCATCAGTCATTTCGCTTTCATGAGGAATAGGATTAGCAATCACAATGCCATTTTCTAGATTTAAACTCCGCTGGAAATACATAAATTCAGCAACTTCCTCCGGCGTATCCAAACGATGCAGCATGGGGATACCACTAGAACGGCTGAAAAAGGCAGGGAATTCGTCGGTGCCATAACCGATAACCGGCACCCCTTGAGTTTCTAACACTTCTAAAGTTTTGGGCAAATCCAAAATCGATTTCGCACCCGCACAAATGACTGTGACTGGCGTTCTTGCCAATTCCATTAAATCAGCAGAGATATCAAAACTTTCACTGACCTTCTGATGGACACCACCAATTCCCCCAGTTACAAATAAGGAAATCTTAGCCAAATGGGCGCAAAACATCGTGGCAGATACCGTAGTACTTGCCGTTTGTTTACGAGTTAACACATAAGCTAAATCGCGTCGAGAAGCTTTGACCACGTCTTTGCTAGCCGCTAGTTGCTCCATAATTGGGGTACTAAGCCCAATATGAATTTTGCCTTGAAACAAAGCGATAGTCGCAGGCACCACTCCTTGAGTCCGGATAATGTTTTCTACCTCCTGAGCCGTAGTCAAATTATCAGGCGCAGGCATTCCATGAGAGATAATGGTGGATTCCAAAGCTACAATAGGCTTTTGCTCATGCAGCGCTGTTAACACTTCCTCGTGTAAGTGTAATAATTCATGAAACATGTGATGTCCTTTTATTCCGTGTAACCTGCCGGTTTAGCTGATCCTTCGCCAAAAAAATATTTTTGCATTTCTTCTTTAAGAAACTCACGAGACTTAGGATCCGTTAAATTTAAGCGGTATTCATTGATAAGCATGGTTTGATGAGCTAACCAGGTCTCCCAGGCGGGTTTTGAT
>SCSO01000083.1 GCA_004297865.1 Legionella sp. | reverse complement strand
TAATTTTTCACCGTGCCTTGTACCAATGACTTTTATAGGACTATTGCTTTTAAATAACTCAATCATAGCTTGAGCTAAATTACCTACAGTAGCTGATGGTGATTTTTGAACAAAAATATCACCGGGGTTTCCATGCTCAAATGCATACAATACTAGGGCTACAGATTCCTCCAATGACATTAAAAAACGGGTCATATTTGGATCAGTTAACGTGATCTCTTGATTTTTTTTAATTTGATTAATAAATAAAGGGATGACCGAACCACGTGAAGCCATCACATTACCATATCGCGTAGCACAAATTACAGTACCACTCTCTGATGCCACCCTAGATTTGGCTATGGTGATTTTTTCAGCCAT
This sequence comes from Legionella sp., assembly GCA_004297865.1. GTDB lineage: Bacteria > Pseudomonadota > Gammaproteobacteria > Legionellales > Legionellaceae > Legionella. Next base: position 2,319 of record SCSO01000083.1, on the reverse strand, counting down.
AGCCTTTGAAATACCCATTGCATTAATTGGATACACCGCTTTATCAGTGCTTAATAAAATGATGCGACTCACATTATTCGCGATTCCTGCATTTAATACATTTTCAGTACCCAGTATATTTGTACGTACTGCTTCCAAGGGATAAAATTCACAGGAGGGTACCTGCTTCAGTGCTGCTGCATGGAAAACATAGTCAACACCTCTCATGGCATCACAAACAGAAGAATAGTCTCTGATATCTCCAATATAAAATTTTACTTTGTCATTGTTTAGTTCAAGACGCATATCCTCTTGTTTTTTTTCATCTCGACTAAAAATCCTGATTTCTCTTACATCTGTATTGAGAAAATGATTCAAAACGGTGTGACCAAATGAACCTGTACCGCCTGTTATAATTAAGACTCGATCTTTAAACATCTAGTGAGCTCCCGAAAATTTGCTGGACTTATACATCATGGCCAAGAGATCGTCCCAATTGGGGGGAATATACCCAGTGGCATGCAGAAATTTTGATGAATCTAAAGAACGATCAATGACTAATTCTTTATCTGGGTTAATAATAATTTTCTTTTTATAGACATCTGCAATTTTCATTAACAATTCATACTTATTTATTGGAGTCGATGAAACGTGATATAAACCCTTTAAGTCTTTATTAGGGGCTATATAATCTCGAATGACACGGCCCAGTTCAAACGCCGGCAAACCAGAGAAAATCGCATTTACATAGCCATTTGTGGATTTATCTTGCGACAAAAACCAGTCGACCAAACCGTAATTACTATTTAGCTCATGTCCTATCGCAGAAGTACGAATTGTAACCACATTAGGATAATCTAAAATTTCACCCATAAATTTTGACCGTCCATACAAATCGGTAGCATCAGTTTCATCGAGTTCTGTGTATAAGCCTTTTTTTCCAGAAAATACACAATCAGTGCTTTTTTGTATTAAGCGACACTCGATCAATTTACAGAGCTTGGCTAAACGATGAGGAAACAACGCATTAATTGGAATTACAATCGAGGGGTCATTGCCTCCAGGTTGTTGCTTGGTGACACCAATTAAATTTATTACCAAATCTGGTCTGGTAGACTCAAGTACGTTTAACAGTAAATCTTGATTAAAAATATCAACACCAGTTATTAATTTTGATTGTGAAGTAGCAGAGAAGTGAGCCAACCAATGAGGAGATCGAACCGTTCCCCAAACATCATAATCAGCATCTTCCAAAAACGACCTAAAAACCGCGTTTCCTAACATACCTGATACACCCAGTATTAAAATCTTCATTTAGTTTTATCCATTTTGTTTGCTTGCTTTTTCAAAATTTTTATTAATCTCTGGGCCTGGATCGAAATTTCATAATTTTTAAGAAAATAAGCACGCCCTTGGCTACCCATTTTCTCCCTTTGTAAGTCGGTCATATAATAAAGTCGTTTAATACTTTCAGCAAGGGCATGGGGATCCTCAGCCGCTGTTGCTAAACCGGCACCAGATTCTATAATAATGCGCGCTCCTTCCCCATCTATTGCTGCTATTATTGGTAAGCCAGCAGATAAATAACTTTGCACTTTGCATGGTATGGTATAATTAAATATTTCACTCTTTTTAAGAGTTACCAATAACCCTTTTGACTTGGAATATATACTAGGCATGTCACTAGGTGGGAAACGACCAGCCAAAATCACATTTGAGATCATTTTATTTCTTACTTCATTGGCTAGCCATTCACTCATACTACCACTACCTACTAGGACTATCTTAAAATCAGTTAAAGTCTGTAAAAGTACGGCAGCACCTAATATTGTTTCTACTGCCTGTGCAGTTCCTAGGTTACCAGCGAATACGATACAAAAATTATTCTCAAGAATCTTAATTAATTCGATGGGCAGGTGATCCGATTCAATATTTCTATTGCGCATATCTAAAGCAGAGTTAGGGTAATAAAAAATTTTATTCTTATCTTTGATCATCAATGAGACTTTAGGTATAAATGCTAAAGATTGGACAAGTATCGTATCCGAAAAATAATAAATACCCTTGACCATCATTTCCACAATCTTCAACATAAATCGATTTTTTACAAACCCGGTAGCAATTAAACTTTCAGGCCATAAATCCTGAACCCAAACAGTTACAGGCACACGTTTTAGTAAATATTTTAAAAAGATAGCAGGTAAAGCTGAAGTTATTGGTGAAGGGGCATAAACTAAAATCGAATCAAATTTTTTTTTTCGTTTAAACTTAAAGGAATATAATATTCCATAGTAAACAAAGGAAAGATAGTTAACCACTAAATTTTTAGTTCCCCCATTT
>SCSO01000082.1 GCA_004297865.1 Legionella sp. | reverse complement strand
CAGCAATTGATCCAATCATTGCCACAATCCATGCCATCATCTACTCCTTAAATTAAAAGTCTTTTAAATCGTACCAATCCCTCGTTTTTTTACCGATAAACAAAGATTTGTGATATGCGACCACTTCGCATTTTTTATTGCTTCTTCTGAAACGAGCCATGAGCCACCGACACAAGATACATTGGGGAGGGCTAAATATTCCGCACAATTTTGTTGATTAATTCCTCCGGTAGGGCAAAATTTAATTTCGGGAAAAAGCGAATAAAAAGTTCTTAACATCGGAATTCCTCCAGCTAAGGCCGCTGGAAAAAATTTAAAATGTTTATACCCCAAAGACATCGCCTCCATCAATTCAGAAACCGTAGTAATCCCAGGGATCAAAGGGATTGGTTGCTCTTTTCCTGCTAATAATAACTCTCGTGTTTGTCCGGGACTAAAAGCAAATTTGGCTCCCGCGGCAATCACTTCTTGCAATTGCTCTGCATTAATTACTGTTCCAGCACCAATAAGCTGTTCGGGAAATTTTTGCGTTAATAATTTTAATGCATCCAATGCAGCAGGTGTTCTTAACGTGATTTCTAGCACTTTGATGCCTCCAGCGAATAAGGCTTCTGCCATAGCTAAAGTTTGCTCGAGATCATGAATGACAATCACCGGAATCACTAAAGAACTTGATAAAATGTTTTCTGGTTGCACGCGCCACTTAATGGATGACATTGACAGCTCCTTGCAATGATTGTTTTAAACTGACAGCAGCTCCTAAAATTCCTGGTTGTTTTGCAGTCATCACGAAAGTAGGGATAGTCGTGTTAAAGGTTTTAAAACGTCCTTTGGCTTCAAAATGCTCGCGAAATTCTCTTTCTTCTAATAAGGGTAATAAACGCGTCACAACACCTCCAGCAAGATAGACACCACCAAAAGCACCAAAGCTTAGCGCTAAATCTCCTGCATAACGCGCCAAACAAATAAAAAATTGTTTCACAGCCCTCTGTGCAATGACATCTTCTTGGCTCAGCGCTAAGGGGATAATTGCTTCTGCCTTTAATTCGGGCTTATCTGCCTTATAGAAATGGGAGAGTGCTATATATATATGCTCTAAACCTTGTCCTGATAAAATTCGTTCTTGAGATACATGACCATATTTTTGTTGCAGATATTGATAGATGAACCATTCTTGTTCCGTGGTCGCCCCCCAACTGACATGTCCACCCCCTGCTGCAAAAGCGTGTGTGTTTGACAAGGTATAACCCATACCCAAACCAGTGCCTGCACCCAAGATCACTTTAGGGTGAGTAAGATCACCAGAGGCTGCGCCAATTTGTTTAAAGTCTTCACGTGTTAAAACAGATAAACTCTTTGCTAAAGCAAAAAAATCATTAATAACATGTAATTCCTCTAACTCTAATTGTTCTTTTAACGCTTTAATGGAAAATTGCCAATGATGATTAGTCATAGCAACTAAATCACCTAAGACCGGGCAAGCAATTGCAATGGATACTTTTTTAATTGCACTCAAAGAATGACGAAGAACGTAAGTGGTAAATGCTAGTTCCAAACTAATGTAGTCCACACACGACAACACTTCGATCTCGTCTATCACTAAATCAATAAGATTGACCCGGGCAAAACGCGCAAAAGTCCCACCAATATCTGCCACTATGGCATAGTTATTTTTATAATCCGTCATAGACAAACTTCCCCAACAAACTACAAGCTCCTTGTTCGGCTCCGGTAAACTGTGCTCTTAAACCCGCAAATAATTCACGTCCCATGTCTTGAATACCACTTAAAGTTTGTACTGCGGGTTGTCTTTGCGCTAACACAGCGTCATCCACTAATAATTGTAAAATGCCTTGCTGACCATCAATACAGATGACATCACCCGTAACGACTAATGCCAAGAGTCCTCCATCCACAGCCTCAGGAGTGACGTGAATTGCCGCAGGTACCTTTCCGGAAGCACCTGACATACGACCATCGGTGACTAAAGCCACCTGATGCCCCCTATCCATAAGCACACCTAATTTAGGGGTTAACTGATGCAATTCCGGCATGCCACAGGCCTTTGGTCCTTGGAATCGTAGTACGACTATACAATCCTTATTTAATAATTGATCTGCGAATAATTGTTCAAACTCTTCCGGACTATCGCAAACAATCGCTGGTGCCTGAATTATTTCTTTACCCGAAGCGAGCCCTGAAGTTTTTAAAATAGCGCGACCGAGATTTCCACTTAATACTTGCATGCCACCTTGTGGTTTAAATGGCTGGGTTGTTGAGGTTAATACTTTAGGATCTCTAGACTCTGTAGGTCCATCTACCCAAATGAGTTCTTCATTGTCTAAGAGAGGTTGTTTGGTATAGGCATCTAAACCATAACCCATTACCGTATTTACTTCTGCATCAAGTAATTCGGCGTCTAATAAGGTACGAATAAAATAAGCCATTCCACCAGCATTGTGAAAATGGTTAATATCAGCATGACCATTAGGATAAATTTTGGTAATCAAAGGTGTCACCGCAGACAATTCGGCAAAGTCAGTCCAATTCACTTCATAACCTGCTAATTTGGCCACTGCAATTAAATGCATGGTGTGATTGGTCGACCCACCTGAGGCCAGCAAACCGACTATCCCATTGACAATATTTTTTGCGTCCAACATTTGCCCTATGGGCATATAAGTATTCCCTAGATCTGTTAACGCTAAAACTTGTTTCGCTGCCGCTTGCGTCAAGGCTTCACGCAAAGGCGTGTTGGGATGCACAAAAGAAGAACCTGGTAACTGCAATCCCATCAGTTCAATCACTAATTGATTGGAATTTGCGGTTCCATAAAAGGTACAAGTGCCTGGACTATGATAAGAAGCCGCTTCCACATCTAACAAGGCATTTTTATCGGCTTTTCCTTCTGCATACAATTGCCGCACACGTGCTTTTTCTTGATTCGCGATTCCCGATGGCATTGGGCCTGCAGGAATAAAAATAAAAGGTAGATGACCAAAACTTAAAGCCGCCATCAACAAGCCGGGTACGATCTTATCGCAAATCCCTAACAACAGCCCACCATCGAACATATTATGGGAAAGCGCAATGCACGTGGAAAGGGCAATTACATCACGACTTAATAAACTTAATTCCATCCCCGGCTGACCTTGGGTAATCCCATCGCACATCGCAGGCACTCCCCCTGCAAATTGTGCGACACCCCCTGCAACTGTAATGCTTTTTTTAATTATCTCAGGATAAGCTAAATAGGGCTGATGTGCCGACAACATATCGTTATAAGCAGAGATGATCGCAATATTTGCTTGTTGATTAGCCCGTAGATGCAGTTTTTCTCCCGGTTTGCATGCAGCAAAACCATGAGCTAGATTTCCACAATGCAAACGTCCCCTTTGTGGACCTTTAGTTCTTGCTTGCGTAATCTGCTCTAAATACAACGCTCGGCTGTGTACACTACGTTCTCTAATGTTAGCGGTTACTCGTGCTATTACCGGATGCATGTTAACTCCTTACGACGGCGCATACATCACCTGCAATGGCTGCGTGTGCTGATTTAAAAAAGCGCAAATGGGCATACGCAATGGATCATTCAATGCAATGGCTTGATGCAATATGGATTGTTTCTTCGCGCCCAATAAATGTAAAAATAAATGACGACTCCGTAGGAGCCGTGCTTTAGATAAACTGATGCGTTGATACGGGGCTGATTTAGGATTGACTAACAACACTGCAGGCGCGTCTTCTGCCAAACCTTGAATTAATTCTTCAGCACAGGGAAACAACGAAGCCGTATGACCATCTTCGCCCATACCTAAAAGTACTAAATCAAACTCGGGTAATTGCGCAATTTGCGGTTCTAAATGCTCTAAATTAGCCAACACACTAAGATTTTCATCATATAAACTAATAAGTTTTGCAGTTTTGGCATGCGCTTGTAATAAATGTTCGCGCACTAGATTTTCATTACGCGCCGAGTCTTTCAGCGGCACACAACGTTCGTCAGCTAAACAAAAAGTCACCTTATTCCAAGCAAAAGGCGTTTTCGCTAACTGTTGAAATAAACCAAGAGGGGTTTTGCCTCCAGAAATAATCGCAAAAGCCTCACCGCGTTGATTTACAGCAGCATGTAATAGCTCAACAAGGTGTTTCGCACAATGACTATTTAAATCGTCTTCGTTAGTGTAATTATGCCATTGCATGTCGATCTTCTGTGAGTAAAGCGTGGCCACTAAATAAATGATTTAATTCCTCTGGTCCCCAAGTACCTGAGGGGTATTTATATAATGGGCTGTTTTGCGTTTCCCAAGCCGATTTAATTCCATCGATCCATTGCCAAGCATGTTCAATTTCTTCGCGGCTTACAAACAAATATTGATTACCTAACAATACCTCTAAAACCAATCGTTCATAAGCATCGGGAATGCGGTGCGATTTAAAGGACTCACTAAAATGTAAATCCAACCCCGTTTCGTGTAATTGCATTTGCGCACTGAGCCCGGGAATTTTATTCATGGTACGCAACTCAATGCCTTCATCCGGTTGTAAACGAATAATTAAACGATTGGGTGAAAGCTGTTGTTGAATATTATTAAAAATATTATGTGGCTGCGGCTTAAAATAGATCAGCACTTCGCTTTGTTTTTTTGCTAACTTTTTCCCCGTTAACAAATAAAACGGCACACCCGACCAACGCCAATTATCAATAAAGGCTTTCACCGCGACAAAAGTTTCCGTTTTCGATTCAGTATTCGCGCCTTTTTCTTCTAAATAGCCTGGTACTTTTTGACCGTTAATCACATTGTTATCGTATTGTGCGCGTAAGGTGTAATGATGCACGTTGGTTGCATGAATAGGACGTAACGCTTTTAAAACTTTTAATTTTTCATGGCGAATATTATCCGCTGCTAAACTTAAGGGTGGATCCATGGCAATCAGTGAGAGTATTTGCAATAAATGATTCTGTAACATATCGCGCGCATGCCCGGACTTATCATAATAATCCCAACGACCCTCGACGCCAATTTCTTCCGCTACCGTAATTTCTACGCGCTCTATTACTCGATGATCCCAATTGGAAGAAAAAATTGAATTCGCAAAACGAAGGGCTAATAAGTTTAATATGGTTTCTTTACCTAAATAGTGATCAATGCGATAAATCTGTTCTTCTTTAAAAAATTGCGCAACCTGGTTATTAATCTCTATTGAAGAGGCGCGATCATGGCCTATGGGTTTTTCTAAAACGACGCGGGCAGGAAAATCTGTGAGGCCTATTTGTTTTAAGCCTTGACAGGCTAACGTAAATAACTGGGATGAAATAGCAAAATAAGAGATAGTTATGCGTTCATTCGGATTAACCAGTTGTTGTAAGCGCGTATATTGCGCATGGTCACGTATGTCTAAAGTGCAATAAGTTAATTTAGCGCAAAATCGCTGCCAGATATTTTCATCTGTTGGTTTTAAAATGGAATGAATATGTTGATGATAGGCCACCAAAGTGAATTCTTCACGTCCACAGCCTATAATACGCGTATTGGTATGCAGCAAGCCTGAGTGTTCCAATTGCAATAAAGCGGGCAATAACTTACGACAGGCTAAATCCCCTAGGGTACCGAATAAAATAAAATCACATGGAGCACTGGAATCAGTATCTGAAAACATCGATCGTCCTAAACCCTAAATCTTCAGTGAGTTGGCTTGATTTTACAGTACTAACATTAGGCGTCAATGAAATTTCGATGATTTGTACGTAGGTAGGGTCGTGACCCAACATAACCATTTTATCTTCACTCAAGATTTTTTTGTTGGGTCATGACCCAACCTACAAAAAAATCGTGGGGATATATCAGGTCACTACCTAACAATAAAATTTTTTATTGTCCAGGAACTAATTTTTTACCACCCGGCTTAGATGCAGGCGCAGCCTTTTCTTGAGGCTCCGGTATCACTGGCAACTTAGCATTTGGTACCGATGGAAAAAAGACATATTGCGAATCACCTTTTTTAGATGCTGTCTCATCCAAAGGTGGCGCACTGGGTTGAGGTGTGGGTAATGGGCTAGCCTCCATTGCAACAGGTGGGCTTGATTCGACAACAGGCTCCTTGCTCATCGCTGATTCTTTCAAACTGGGTATCTTCAATACAAAACGTTCACGAACCTCTTGAGGAATTTTCTGCAATTGCGTAGCAAGACTTTGCTTTAATTGCTGATTTTCAAGGTTCAATTCCACTTGCAATAAAGCCGCTTTACACTCCTGAGAACTAGCTGTGTTTTTTGCTATTGCTAAGGCGCTACGTGCGTAAACAGAATCGCCTAATTTAAGTTTTAACGAGGTGGCAATTGCACCGTACTTATTTGGTTCTGCATTCTGAAATACTAATTGTATGGATTTAACTAATTGATCAAATAAAGCTTTGTTGAATTTGGGATTTGATTCTAGCAAATGATCAGTAAAGGAATCGGATAATTTTTCAAAATCAAACGAAATTTCTAAGAAACTACTATATAACATAGCCCAATTATGTGCTGCTTGATCCTTTGGTAATTCACAAGCTGCTTTTAAAGCGGTTTTTGCTGCTTCATTTCCTTGGACTGCAGCTTTGAAATAATATTGCATTCCCTCTGCGATACTGAGTTGATCTTTTCGGTGCTTGCAATAATTTTCTCCCAAATGAAAATCCACTTCTGCTGCAGGGTGACCTAAAGTTCTTGCTTCAGTTAATAATTTAAGAATGGATTGATGATGATTATCCCGCCCTAAATTGAAAAAGGATGATTTAGGTGCTTCTTTTTTCATTAATACTATCGCATCAGCGAGGGCTTTCTTAGCTTGATAACGGTGCAATATTTGCTGACTGTCGGGCATTTTCTCTTTTGCTAGGTATTCCAGGCATTCCATACATTCAAGATTATTTTCCACCTGCAACGCATTTTTCGCATAATGCACTATGGACTGACTCGCCAACTTATAACTGTCTTTATAAAGATTATAAGCTGATAGTTTTTTTAAGGCATTTAAGTAAATTTTCCAATTGTTTTCTTTAAATAATCCAGCCTCAATGAGAATGAGTCGAGGAGGGCCTGCTTGGGTAACTAGGTTATTTCGATGGGGGTTCTTTTTTAAAAGCGTAAAAAGAGTCTCACCATCATCTGTTTTCAATTCTGCAAGTAGAGGATTCCTGCTTAATATGAAGGACAGTATTTCAGGATTATTATTATTAAGCGCCAACAGATGCCCTATAGTCCGGCCAGCTTTAGTGGCCTTTTTAAGCAGTTGTGGGTTTTTATTGGTGACCCATTTAAATAGCTCTAAATCCTTGTTGTACTTTGCTAATATATGCGCAATAGTCCAGCCATTTATATTAACTTTTTCAAGCAGTTGAGGGTTTTTATCGATAACCCACTTCAGTAACTCTGAATCCTTATTGTTTCTTGCTAAATGATGGCCAATGGTGTCGCCATCATTATTAACTTTTTCAAGCAGTTGAGAGTTTTTATTGATGACCCACTTCAATAACTCTGAATCATTATTGTTTCTTGCTAAATGATGGCCAATGGTGTCGCCATCATTATTAACTTTTTCAAGCAGTTGAGGGTTTTTATTGATGACCCACTTCAGTAACTCTGAATCCTTATTGTTTCTTGCTAACTGATGGCCAATGGTGTCGCCATCCTTATTAACTTTTTCAAGCAATTGAGGGTTTTTATTGATGACCCACTTCAGTAACTCTGAATCATTAACGATTCTTACTAACTGATGGCCAATGGTGTCGCCATAATTATTAACTTTTTCAAGCATTTGAGGGTTTTTATTGATGACCCACTTCAGTAACTCTGAATCATTAGTGCTTCTTACTAATTGATGACCAATGGTGTCGCCATCATTATTAACTTTTTCAAGCAGTTGAGGGTTTGTATCGATAACCCACTTCAGTAACTCTGAATCCTTACCGTATCTTTTTAAGAGATGTCTTAGGGTCCAGCCATTATCATCCACTTTCTGAAGAGATTGACCGATAATCCATTTGAGAAGCTTAGAGGCAGTAGGATTGTTCTCTGCTAAATATTCTGCAATAGGCCACCCGTTTTTAGCAACTGTATTAAGAATGTGGGAGTTTTCATCAAACATCGAATTAAGTAAGTCGGGATGACTAGTCAGAACCTCTGCAATAAGCTTGAACTGTTTATTACCAACTAATATATCTATAATAGAACTTCCATCTGAAGTCACTTTTTTAAGCATTTGAGGGTTTTTCTTGATGACCCATCGAAGAAGTTCTGAATCCTCACTGTTGCTGGCCAATAAACAACCAATAGTCCACCCATCTTCATTAACTTTTTCAAGCATTTGAGGGTTTTTATTAATAACCCATTTAAATAACTCTGAATCCTTACCGTATCTTGCTAATGAATGTCCAATAGTCCAGCCGGCTTTACTAACTTTTTCAAGCATTTCAGGGTTTTTGTTAATGACCCATTTGATAAACTCTGAGTCCTTACTGTATCTTGCTAAAAAATATCCAATAGTCCAGTCATACTTATTAACTATTTTAAGTATTTCAGGATCTTGGTCGATAAGAGGTTTAATAAGCTCTGAATCAAAATCGTCTATATCCCATAAGCCAAGCGTAAGTCTTTGTTTTAACTCCTTCAATTTATCAGGTAATTTAGGATCTTGTTTGGTAATCCATTGATGAGTTTCAGAATTAGGATGGTATTTCGCTATTATTTGCGCAACTGTTTTTCCTTCAGAATTCTTTTTTTCAAGAATAGCTGGGTCTAGTGCAATAATCCGTTTAATCACTTTAAGATCAGGATTAGATCTAGCGATTAGATGTGCATAGGTCCACCCTGTTGAAGTTTTTTTATCAAGAATTTTAGGATTTTGATTGATAATAAATAGCAGAAGCTCGGGATCAAGATTGTACATTACAAGTTGTTGCGCAATGGTCCAAGTTTCCTTTCCTGAAGAATGGATAACTTTTGAATTATCGATATGAACCGTGTATATGTCTGAATAAACACTTTCAAGAATTTTAGAATTTGCTTTGATGTAATCCTTGATGCGTTGCGATTTGTTGAGCATTTCTGGATTTTGTTGGGCTAATATATGAGTAAGTGTGTAACCGTTCGCAAACTCTTTTTTCAACACTTGCGGGTGACGTTCGATGAGCCCGTCAAGAAGCTCAGGATCTTTGGAGGTCAAAGCTGTTAAATAGGCGAGTCTCCATACCTCGTCTTTAGTCAGCGCTTCAACACGCAAAAGCTCTTTGGCCATTTTCATGGAATGGATATATTTGTACCATGGGTTACTATAACCACCATATTTGATGTGCCCCTTATTAGAAGCATTTTTTAACCATTCCACATTATCACTTAATATAGCAAGCACGGCTAATCCATCATGTGGACCTGGAGTCCCTGCTATAAACCTCAATCTTCTACAGTTTTTATAGAGCGTTTCAATCGAAGCATTGGGTGGTTTTAATGCGAGAGCGCTTTTTAAAGTATTTTCATCAAAGCCATAGTCTTTAAATTTTTCTCCCCATTTTTTGATGATCTGTTCAACCGATTCATCTTTAATAGCTTCCGTTTTTAGGGTTTCTAGACTTTCTAAACTGTCTAGCGTTACTTGGTTTGAAATTGCTTTCTCGTATTGTTGATGGATTTCCGGAGCCAATTGAGCTATTTTGGACTCAATTATTTGTTGGGCAGTTGGATCTTTTGGAAAGGTTATTATTTCAAATAATAAAGAGGGTGGGGGATTGGGAATTTCTTTAATAAGATCAACAGCATAGAGACAAAACTGTTCGTCCCCTAATTTTTGTCTTAAAAATCGAACTTTTGCTATTTCGGTGGCAGAGTCCGCTGCAGGTTGCATGAACTCATTTACTTGATTAAGCAGTGTTTTTTTACTTTTATCGGTAAGAGCACTGTATTCAATGGGAAGTTTTCGCTCGATCAGAAGCCATTTTTCATTCCATTCTTTCAGTAAGTTATCAAGTTTAGACATGCTAATTGACCTTTATGTAGGTGCGAGCAAAACATCGATAATTAATTATAGTTTAAAGCGCATATTTTGGGCAATAAATGACCCTTGTGAGCAATAATCATTCTTTAGTAGGTTGGGTCATGACCCAACAGAGGATCTTGAAGTAAGGTGAAAATAGTTATGTTGGGTCGCGACCCAACCTACTACAATACTGAATTTAATCACCCCCGAACAAATCGCTGACATTGCAAAACTGAAATTATGTGCTATATGAATTAAGAAGCATCTATTTACTATAACCTCAAAAATTTTGGTGAATAGATAAAACGAGGTCATTATTAGGAGATACTGATGCTTAATAAGAGATTTTCAGAGAGGCTCAATAAAGAGTTAGATAGCATAGGTGTTCCTGAGGCCACCCCAGAGCGCATAGAAGTACTATCCAAGCTCTTGAAAGTGCCTAAATTTAAAGCCGAATCTTTACTTAATGGCATCACCAACCCCGATGAAGCCTTGCTTAATACCCTGGCCCAAGAACTTGAGGTGAATGCCGATTGGTTAGTTGGAAAAAGCGACTCTAAATCAGGATCCCATTAAAATAATCCATTACCCATGGAATCTGTCGGTTACGCTTATGGGTCTGGCCCTTTTCTCAATGTATTCAATGATCTTGCCAGCAATATTTAACCCTGTAGCCTTTTCTATACCCTCAAGACCAGGAGAAGAGTTAATTTCTAAAACCAAAGGTCCGTGATTAGAACGTATTAAATCCACCCCAGCCACTTTCAAACCCATAGTTTTTGCAGCACTCACTGCAATGGCACGCTCTTGCGGAGATAATTTAACCTTCATCGCCTTACCTCCCTGATGCACATTGGCACGAAACTCACCATCTTTGGCTTGACGTTTCATCGCAGCAACGACTTTGTCTCCAATCACGAAACAACGAATATCCGTCCCACGAGATTCTTCAATAAATTCTTGGACCAAAATATTGGCATGCATTTCTTTAAATGCATTAATAATGCTTACAGCTGATTGATGGCTGTCAGCGAGAATCACACCCTTTCCTTGAGTACCCTCTAGGAGCTTGATGACTAAAGGCGCTCCACCCACCATTAAAATCAAATCCTCGGTGTCATCTGGAGATTGTGCAAAACTAGTTAAAGGCATAGGAATGCCTTTACGAGCTAATAATTGTAACGAGCGGAATTTATCTCGCGAACGCGAAATTGCAATAGATTCATTGACCGTATAGATGCCCATTGTTTCCATATGTCGTAATACTGCCGTTCCATAATAAGTATTAGACGCTCCAATTCGCGGAATAACCGCATCAAAATGCCCCAATGGCTCACCCCCACGGTAATGCACCTTAGGATTAGAGGCAGCCACGTTCATATAACAATATAAAGGGTTAACAATTTTAACCTCATGACCAGCCGCCTCACCTTCTGCTTTTAGACGCTTATGTGAGTACAAATGGGGATTGGTGGCTAATATGGCAATTTTCATGAATGACGTGTTCCTCGAATATTTTTATAAATCTTCTAATTAAAAGCCTAGTTTAAAAACCATAAAATCTCCTCCTGATTGGCAGAAAAATTTATGGTTTTAGGTAGGAAACAGCTATGAGATTAAGACTGTAACAACATATAGTCCTTAACAAGCAGGTCGGCATGGTGAGGTGTAGTAAAGAATGCGTTCAGTTCTCCCTTGGGATTAAACAGCATTACAGCACCACTGTGTTGAATATCATAATTTTTTGGTTCCGCACCCTCTTTACTCAAGACTTTGGCATAAGCGATACCCATTTCACGGGTCATGGCTTTTATTGAAGCATCCTCACCCCGAGCACCGTAAAAAGAAGGATGAAAGGCCGTGACGTAATGACTCAATTTCTCCGTACTATCGCGATCAGGATCAATAGAAATCATGACGACTCGCGGTAAATTCTTCACACCTTTTTCTTCTAATTGTCTGTACATTTTACCTAATTCAGCCATCGTGGTAGGACAAAGATAGCCACAACTCGTAAAACCAAAAAAGACCATGGTCCATTTGCCTTGCAAACTGGCGTTATCAAAGGATTTTTCATCCATGCCGGTCAAAGTAAATTGATTAACCGTTCGTGGCTTCTCCAAATAAGTGCCATGAAAATCGGCCACTTCAATTTTTTTGGAAGCTTGTAAGTGTTGAGAAATAAATATCCCGGTAAATAAAGCCCCAATAGCTACCAAGCTAATGACCGTTAAAAAAATACCTTTCTTATTCCCATTCATAATAAAACCTTAAAATAATGATCTAGTAAGAGAAATACAAATAACAACATTAAATACACAATAGAAAAACGAAATGTCTGCATAGCCACTACCGATTTTTCTGTATGATATAGTTTATGTGCCCACCAAAGAAAACGCAGACCCAAAGCGGTTGCGCCTAATAAATACAAGCCACCACTCATTCCTATCATAAAAGGCAATAATGAAACGACAAGTAACAAAATGGTATACAAATAAATGTTTAACTTAGTAAATTGAATTCCATGAGTGACCGGCAACATAGGAATTTGCGCATGTTGATATTCTTCAAAACGATAAATTGCCAGAGCCCAAAAATGAGGAGGGGTCCAAGTAAAAATAATCAATACGAATAATAAAGCCTGTGGATCTAAGTGATTAGTCACTGCTGTCCAACCTAATAAAGGAGGGGCTGCCCCAGCTAAGCCACCAATGACTATATTTTGCGAAGTCGCTCGTTTTAGATAACCGGTATACACTCCTGCATATCCAATTAAAGTAATGAAGGTTAGCAAAGCCGTAAGTTGGTTAACAAAAAATACTAAAATAGTTAAACCCAAAGCCCCCATCACTGCAGCAAAAATCAAAGCCTGAATTACGGAGACACGACCATGAGCAACGGGACGTTTTTTGGTTCTCGCCATAATCGAATCTATGTGTCTATCCACTAGATGATTGATTGCCGCGGCACTTCCAGCACAAAAACCAATTCCCATTAAAGACGAAAAAAGCAAGGATAAGTCCACCCAACCTGGCGCAGCCATATACATCCCTACTAGAACCGTCAATAACATTAATAAAACAACTCTAGGCTTACATAATTCCAGATAATCGCGCCAAACGATAGATTTAGGGGAATTGCTCATTACTTCAGTCTGCATACTCATCTCTCCCGCGAGTAAAATGCAGCATACTGAAAACAGTACTTAAGAGCAGTGCTGCAACTCCATTGTGTGCTACGGCGACTTTTAAGGGCAATAGATAAATTACGTTCATAACGCCTAAAAGCAATTGCACTAAAACTAAAAAAGCCATCAACAACGCAGCTCGTCGTAAAAGAATAAAAGAGGATTTAAATACTATTAAACCGGCAAGGATCAAAAGATAAGTCGCAGTAATCACCGCACCCAATCGATGAATAAATTGAATAGTGATGCGCACTGAACTGTCTAACAAACCACCCTGGTAATTTAAACCTACAGGTGAAAAAAGATTGAACCCCTGATCTAAATGTAATTGCGGCCACCATTGCCCATTACAAGTGGGAAAACCAATACAAGAAATTCCCGCATAGTTGGAACTGACCCACCCACCTAAAGCAATTTGGAGAAAGACAATCACTACTCCCCAACGCAACCAGGGACGCCACTGTGGTAAATCAATCCCTTTAAGCTCGCTAAGCTGTAAGCGAAAACGACTCAAACAAGCAACGATGAGCATTCCACCTAAGAGGTGCCCCATCACGACGACTGGTAATAATTTGAGGGTGACAGTCCACATGCCCAAGGCTGCTTGGAAAAATAAAAGGATTAATAAGGCAAAGGGTAAATGCCATGGCAGCGATTGACCGCGATACCTTTTTACAAAAACACTACCACTAATCAAAAGAATTAATAAACCCAAGGTCCCGGCAGCATAACGATGCGCCATTTCAGTCCATGCTTTCGCCGACTCAATGGGAATTTGCGGATATTGCGTTTGTGCTTTCGCTAAATCCACATGAGCACTCGGTAAGACCATACGCCCATAACAACCAGGCCAATCGGGACAACCCAAACCTGCATCGGTCAAACGAGTGTAAGCTCCTAGCATGACCACAAAGAAAGCTAGAAATAAAGCAGCGGTAGTTAATCGACGTAAAAAAGTGTTGTGCATGCAATTAACCGCGCTTAGGCTCATGATTCAGTAAAATCTTAAGATCTTTATAGACATCATTAGGATTAAAACGTGACTCATAGCTTAAAATTAAATAACTCTCAGGATTCGCTAAATAAACTCTTGAGTGCGGAGGCAAAACTGACATCGAGTCTTGGTCACCCTCAGAAAGCTGTGCCGTATGGAAATCTTGATCTTTAAATTGCGCCAGAAGCTCTGGGGATAAGGGTTTTGCATGACTACCCAGAATGAGCCATTGGTCCACATCATATAATTTTCGACCTAAAGCGAGACGCGATCGTGCTACTGTATCTAAATGTTTCAAACATACTTTACCGCAGCTTTTAGGACTCCAATAAACGATACGCCATTTTTTGGCCGTATCTAAGGACTTAAGTACTGTGGGCGGATTTAATAGACTGCCCTTATTGATAGTCGAGGTTGAATTTAACCATTGTGGATGCGTATAAAATAAATAAGCGGCTAATCCCGGAGCAGCAAACATCGTGGTTAATAATAAGAGAATCTGGAATTTAGAGGTCTTTTTTTTCATCATGTTTCTTCAAATTTAATGCTACAAAAATAATTAAAATCACTAAAGCCATTGCAAACCATTGCAGGGCATAGCCTAAGTGCCGCTCAGGGGACATGGATACTATCTTCCATTCACGTACAAATCCATAGGGATCTTGCTTGTCGAGGCGAATAATAAACGGATAGACTTTTTTTTGCAAAATCTGGCTTAGCAATTTTACATCAATCCGCTCAATAACCATAACCTTATTCTCTTTTTTTTCCATTTCCGGCCCTAAAACCCATTGTTTAGCACTGGGGTAATACACTGAGCCTTGTAAATTCAAAAAACCTTGCGGAAAATTTACCTTTGGCAATACCTTTCGACTCGGGTCACCAGCGACCCATCCTCGATCTATGATTACTACATTTCCATCAGCCAACTTCAAAGGAGAGAGAACGTTATAACCCCATTGATGTTGTTGATGCTGATTATCTAGGAAAAAGATTTCTGGTAAATAATGCCCTTTTAGACGAATATTTTTATACGCGCTGGGTAACTCCTCTGTGCCAGTCCATACTGTTGCTTTTTGCTTCTCCTGAGTTGCTTGAGCAGCCACCATCAGTCTTTTTTCTTCTGCACGTTGTAATTGCCAGATACCTAAATTGATAAAAAGACCAAGAAATAAGGCGGTGAGCATTATCATAGGCCACTTGGGCGTGAAATGATGTTTAAAACAGGTTAAAATAGGCATAATTAAACAGTTGCTCAGAGTTAGCAATCCGGGAGTATAACAAATGTTCACTAAAATCTTCATCATCTTTGTCATGATTCTTATTGCAAGCTCTTTAGGAAGCGGATTATTTTTTCTCATTCGTGATTCGGGTAATTCCACACGTACGGTAAAAGCATTAAGTCTTCGCATTGGCATGTCGCTGTCCTTGTTTATCTTTTTGTTTATTGCCTTTCGTTTGGGCTTTATTCATCCTCATGGGATTTCTTGATTCTTCTTTAGAGAATCAGTACAGTGAAAACATAGTGATTAAATACTAAGGATTGATTATGCGTTGGTTAGTTATGTTATTTCTGGTGGTAAGCAGCGGAGTTCAGGCCGATACCATTGATAACTACATGAAAATCGCGGATAACATTCCTAAAATGGAAGTTAAAGCGGATGAACAAGCGCAGGCTTGGGCCAGATCAGCGCGTCATGTGCTGACCATCACCTGTGAAAGTATCGCTGAAACGATTTTACAAGCTAATGAGACTGCTACGAGTTTAGGCAAGCCTATTTTTTGTTTACCCCAAGGCACTCAATTAAATCCTGAGGTGATGAACAATCTCATTCAACAGACATATAAGGAAATTTCTAGCCAAGGCGGTAAAGACAAACTGACGGTTTCGCAAGTTGCTTGGTTAGGGGTGAATAAACAATTTGCATGCAACAAAGCACCAGTCGGTGTTCAGGGATTATTGCATGTTAGTGGTACTAATTAAAACTACTGTGTCCCTCGGTAAAGCCGAGGGACATAGAGAATGAGTTATTCGTTGCCTACTTACTGAATTCTTCAAACGCTTCTAAAGCTTCCGCAGCATACATTAAAGAAGGTCCACCGCCCATATACACTGCCATACCTAGGGTTTCTAATAATTCTTCTCTTGAAGTATCTAATTTAATCAAAGCTTGAGAATGAAAACCAATGCAGCCAGGACAGTGATTAGCTACTGCTAAAGCCATAGCGATCAACTCTTTGGTTTTTTTATTTAAAGCACCGTCTTTAGTAGCTGCTTGCGCCAAGGCGGAAAATCCTGCCATAACATCGGGCATTTCTTTGCGCATTTTTGCAAGTTGGGTATTAATATCTTTGGTCACATTAGAAAACTTATCTGACATGAATAGCTCCTTCTAGATGAATTATAAGGCCATTAATTTACCTTATTCTGAGGCTGATGTCATTGGGCAATAAAAATTAGATATCAGATGTAGGTTGGGTCATGACCCAACATAACCATTTTTTCTCTGCACAAGATCTTTATGTTGGGTCACGACCCAACCTACAAATGACAAACCATTAAACCACTGCCTGCTGCAATTTTTCTCTAGCCAAAGTCAAACGCTTTTCAACTTCACCCAACTCCCATTGCGCATTCAAAATCGCCGTTTGATTACTCGTTCCTTGCAATTGCTCCAAAGCTCTCAGAATAGCTTGTTGCTGTAACTGCAGAAGTTCTATATCACTTTCAAGATTCTGAATCCATTGTTGACGAGTGCTTATCATTTGCATACCAAAATAGGCTTTTTCTTCGGGCTTATTACGACTATGGATTTGGCAAAGAGTGACTAACACATTAATTTTTTGATTAATGCGCGTGGCTAGGTAATTGGCACTGCGTGGATTTGTTTGTTGGGCTAATGCTTCTAGATCGCGTTTTATTTCTGCAACACAAGAAGCACCAGTGTATTCACTTTGAGGTTGAAAGAGACCTCGTGGTAATTGTCGATGAGAAAAAGCAGTGTTCAAACTACTTATTTTCCACTCTAATTCGGGTAAGCGTGAGGTTAATTGCTCAAGCACTTCAGCGATATAATCCATAAATCCCTTTAGGTTAAGCTGCTGCCTCCACAGAAGCAGTTTTAGACAATCGCCAATGACTAATGAAAGGTGGCGCGCACATAATGAGCAAACCGCAGATCAGAGTTAATTCATAACGAGCAATACTACCCACATTGATGCCATCAGGAGGAACAAAACTCACAGCTAAAGTGGCCAGCACTCCGACTATACCTACGCTAGCTACAAAGAGTAATCCAAATAAACCGCCGGGAATTTTGAAAGCACGCGGGTGGTCAGGTGCTGATAAACGTAATTTAATCGCTGCGATAAACATAATAAAGTACATGAGCATATACAATTGGGCAGCTAGAGCGGTCAGTAACCAATAGGATCCATTCACGCTAGGCATAAATAAAAACAAGGCAGATAAAATAGTCACTATCCCAGCCTGGGTATATAACATCATGCTGGGTGCTCCATTAGCATTTGTACGTTGGAATATTTCGGGTAAATTACCTTCTTCTGCTGCTACCAATAAGCCCTTGGTCGGAGCAATAATCCAATTACTCACGCCACCTAATCCACCTAAAACTAACATAACAGCAACCACAGGCATCATCCAATGCATGTGATACTGATTAAAAAAGGCTTCAAAGGCCTGCATAATCCCAGCCACTAAATTAATATTTTCCTGAGGCAAGACCACTGCAATGGCTAAAGAACCTAATATCAAAGTACTTAAAATGATAACCACCGAATAGATTAAAGCCCGGGGAAAAGCCTTTTGCGGATTGTGTACATCATTAGCATGCACGGTAGCAATCTCAATACCACAGAAAGACATTATAATGGCTGTTAACGACACCCACATGTTTTTATCCGAAACTTTAGGCATGATGCTAGATAAATCAAATTGAACTTGCAAAGGATTGCCCTGGGCAATCCAGGAGACACCAAGACCAATGATTAAGGACATCGGCAACAATAAACCCGCTAATGAGCATAAATTACTAAAGAACGCAGAAGAACTCATTCCGCGTAAATTTAAAAGAGTAGCGCCCCAAAAGGCAGTTACAATCACTCCCCAAAGAAAGTAGGGGTTGCTAGTCAGCGCAGGATTGATCAAGTAACCAATAGTCCCGGCAACAAAGGATAATATCGTGGGGTACCAAATGACGTTTTCAATCCATTGTAACCATATGGCTAAAAAACCTACTCTCTTACCGAAGGCCTCTTTAACCCAAATGTAAATTCCACCCTGTTTTGGCCAACCTGAAGCTAATTCAGCAGAAATTAAGGCCGTAGGGATTAAGAAAAACAATGCACCGAGCATGAAATAAAATATCAGTTGGCTGCCAAATAAGGCAGTAGCAGGAAGATTACGGATACTGTCCACAGAACCTACGGTAATCATAGTCAGACTGAAAATACTGAGTGAGTGCTTACTGCTCATTACAATCCTTTTAAAAAAACTGGGCAAAACAAAAGCTCATTATACCTGAAATAGCTTAAGTAAACCTTAATAATAGAATAAAAAATAAACAAATTTAGCGTATATGTTAACCCAGAAGCTAAAAATAAAAAACCCGCATAAAGCGGGTTTTTTCTGTGACCATGTAGGATTAACGCTTGGAGAACTGGGTTGCACGACGTGCTTTGTGCAAACCGACCTTCTTTCTTTCCACTTTACGGGAATCGCGGGTTAATAATCCACGTGCACGAAGCTTTCTACGGAATGAATTAGGATCCGGTTCCGCATCTTCAGCCAAATCATACTCGTCATAACTCACTAAGGCGCGCGCTATACCTAAACGAACTGCACCAGCTTGACCAGAAACACCGCCACCTTCAACAGTGACATAAATATCAAACTTATTGACTAAATCAACAGTTTCTAATGGTTGCATAACAACCATACAAGAGGTTTCACGACAGAAATACTCTTGTAATGAACGACCGTTAACTACAATGTTGCCCTTGCCTGAACGCAAAAACACACGAGCTGTTGAACTTTTTCTACGGCCAGTACCGTAATATTGCTTCACGTCAGCCATATACTTATTCCTCAATCTCAAGTTGCTTAGGTTGCTGTGCAGTATGTGGATGTTCACTTCCAGCATATACTTTCATTTTACGGTACATTTCTCTACCTAAAGGGTTTTTAGGTAACATACCTTTAACAGCAAGCTCAATAATTTTAGTAGGCTTTCTGCCCTGCATTTTGGCAAAACTTTCTTCTTTAATACCGCCAGGATACCCTGTATGGTGATAATAGATTTTGTTTTCAAACTTATTGCCAGTCACACGCACTTTATCGGCATTGATGACCACAATGTAATCCCCTGTATCTACGTGAGGGGTATATTCTGCTTTATGCTTACCGCGTAAACGTCTTGCGACCTCAGTGGCTACACGTCCTAATACTTTGTCGCTGGCATCGACCACGAACCAGTCACGTTTGACTTCATGGCCTTTGGCACTAAATGTCTTCATTAAATAAACTCCGAACTGCCTAAATTGGTAATCTTTCTATCATGGACGGGCGATTTTAACCAAAACAGAAACATCCTACAAGTAAAATGGATAAAAATTTGCGAGAG
>SCSO01000081.1 GCA_004297865.1 Legionella sp. | reverse complement strand
TATTAACTTTGTAAAAGACATAACGATAAGCACAATATTCGGTTTTATTAAAAGTTGCCACTTGCATAATGGGAGTACCAGGCATTCTATTTTCAATAAAATAGGCATTAACCCACACATTAGTAATGACTAAAAAACAACCTATAACCAGAGCGGCTTTAACCAAACTGCTTAAGGAACGAAATAGGACATGATCAATACTCAAATGAGAAATGACTCGAATGAGGGCAATAATTAAAATCAACAAGTTGATAGAGTAGGTGGCCGCATTGAGATAATTGAATGCATCACCAAGCAGTTGACCGCCAGACGCTTCGTAATGAATGATTAGAGCGATTAAACTTAACCAGAGAGCTGAAATCACATAATAAATAGCATTACGCTTTATTCCAATCATTAAAAGAATTAAAGCAATTAATGGAAAAATAAAGTGTATAATGCTAGCTAAAGTGTACATTGTCTCCATTTCCTTTTAGTTAACTGTTTCACATCCACTGTGAAATATATTTATATCAGCAATTTACTTGGATAGCTAGGTCTATTATGAAGTTATATGAACCTACTTAATTAAGAGTATATAAGGCGCTGTAGGCAGGCTAGTGGATTGCATTTTATTTTTAGGAATTTCCACACGTCTTACATTAAATGATTGTAATGCGGGCAAAAGATAAGTTAATACATCCAAGTTGTCGGTTTTTTTTGCAGCTTTATTTTGATGAACGCTACCAATCCAAATCGGCTGATACCTTCCTACTAGATAATAATTAGACTCCCAGATACGTAACTCAAAAATTTGTTTAGTCGTCTTATTTTGATACGTCATAATAAGTTCTGGTCGTTTATTTTCATATAATTGAGAGAGTAGAGGGAGCTTTATCGTATCTGCATTATTACTTAAACGTAGTAATATATTATTAAATAAGGTTTCATGGTGTTGCTCCCATCCTTGCGCGAGCAAACTATTTTCTAAGGCACTTAGTTCTCCAGAAAATTGAATATTCAACAAACTTATTCTTTTCCCAATCCGATTGAATCGATACAAAGGTAAAATGGGCTTGCCCTGATTCCACCAGGCTGTCTCTTGCAAGCTATATTCCTTATGAAAAGGAGTATGATTGTGGAGCAAGGTTTTATAATTCACTGCACTAGATAAACCGGTAGCAATAATTAACACGACTAATAATGAACTCAACATTGGAGTTGAACTTCCATGTTGAATGGGGCTTGTTTCTTTTTTTCGATAAACTAAGCAATGGATTAAACCTATAGTTGCTCCGCAAAATAAAGAGGCCAAGATATCGGTAAACCAATGGTCTCCTAAATAGACACTTGCAATACCACTTAGACTCAGGATGATTAATGCAAAAGTACGGAAAGAGTTAGTGAGTAGGCCATATTTTGTTTTGATATAAAAAAGTAAAAACCCATAAAAAGCCGTAGCAATAACCAATGTGATGGATAGGAAAGAAGATCCAGGCATAACTACTAATAAACTAGTTGGTCGTGGAATTGAGATGAAATAGGATAAAATACTCGCGATAAGCGCACTAGTCACTATGGCGCTAAGTGAATAAGCAATCGCACGCAAATCTTTATGATAGATGAACCAAATACTGCTGGTTATGAACATAGCGAGAAGGGTAAATTTCGCAGTCAATTGACTACAGACTATAAAAAATACCTCTAATAAACTGTTATGGAAGCTTTCAGCGAATAAATGAATAGGTCTATCAATTAAAATAATTTTATTCGTTTCCAAAGTAAAAAATAGTAAAAAGAGAAAACAACTCAAATACAAAAAAGTCATTAGCAAGAGGGCGACTGTAGGATAATGATTCACTTCATTTTTGGGTGTTAAGGTATTAATTAACTTAAATAGAAAGGGATGATTTTTCAAATTTAGCCATAAAGTATGCAAATTCTTTTTTAAATAAGAATTGATTTTGGCTAATAGCCATCGCACAACTATGCCTAATAGCCAAATGCCAACTAATACAATAAAAATAACTAATATAAGTCGAGTAGCACTTTCCGCAGACAACTCATGACTCGCGGCTCCGATGAGCACTCCAGGAAGAACATAAAGAAAAGACCAACCTATTGCTGAGAAAAAATTAGCAAGGAAAAAACGCCAATGAGGCATATGCATTATTCCTGCTATCACAGGAATAATGGAGCGTAAAGGGCCTACAAAACGCCCAAGAAAAACACTCTTACCCCCATGTCGCTCGAAAAAATCTTTGCCATAGGCTAACCAGGCAGGGTATTTTTTAAATGGCCATTTGTCGGCTAATTGATCACTGTAAACATATCCTAGTAAATAACTTAGACCATCACCACAAACAGCGCCTAAAATAGCTGCGATAATGGTTAAATCAATGCGCATGATCCCAGAGCCTGCCATGATGCCAATAGCGGTCATAGTAATTGATCCGGGAACAATGCTCCCAATAATAGCTACGGATTCGGTTAAAGAAATAAAAAAAGTAAAAAATAACGCCCAATGAGGGTTCGCTTGGAGCCAATTGGTAAAGGGTTGAATGTAATCTACGAATAAATTCATAGGATCCCATGCGTTATTTAAAAGTTTGATTAAAGTACTTTTTAAACTGCTGTATTACTTGTTGTAATGTGATTGTAGGATAAAAGTCAATCATTTGAGCCATTTTCATTTGCGCAAAACCACAGGGATTGATCCCCTGGAAAGGATTTAAATCCATATTAACATTTAAAGCGATGCCATGGTAAGTCCGTCCATTTTTTACTCTTAATCCAATTGAAGCAATTTTTTGGTCTTGTACGTAGACTCCAGGGGCACCACAACGAATATGCGCTTCAATTTGGAAGTGAGCTAATAATTGTATGAGTATTTGTTCTAACTGAGACACCAAGGTTCTAATTCCTAGATGACGACGATTAATGTCCATCAACACATAAGCAACTAATTGTCCTGGTCCATGATATGTGACTTGTCCACCACGATCAGATTGCACAATAGGAATCGCACGAGGATTTAAGATATGCTCGGGTTTGCCTGCTTGGCCTTGAGTGTACACAGGATAGTGTTCGAGAAGCCAAAGTTCGTCAGGAGTTTGCTCATCTCTATCGAGAGTAAATTGCTTCATCTCTTGCCAGACCTGATTATAATCCTGGATACCTAATTCACGCACATTCATTATAATACCATCTTCACCTCAGGATGCTTGCTAACTTCTCTATAAAAGTCATCTAACATCGCTTGATTTTTTGCATGAACAGTCACTCTAAGGGATATAAAATTGCTGTTTTTACTCGGCTGTTGGCTAATTGATTTGTCAGTAATTGTAGGAAAATGCTTGGTGGCTATTGCTTTGATTTGCTCAATAAAAAGTGGCGAATTTACTCCAATAATTTTAATAGGAAAATCGCAAGGAAATTCAATAAGTGTTGTCTCAGTCATAGTATTTAATTTTTTAAGTTGTTATAAAGTTCATTTATTTTTAGCCAATAAGCCCCTGCCTGCCCATCAGCAATTTGTTTATCGTCTATTTGAGTTATGGGAAAAATTTCTTTAGTAGTACTAGCTGCCCATACTTCCTTTGCTGCGAATAATTCTTCGCAACTAAAAGACTCTTCGAGTAAAGGCCAACCCAACTGTTGAATTAACTCTACTGCGATCTCACGTGTTATCCCCGGCAGACACAAATGATTTAAGGGTGGTGTTTTAATGGTGCCATCTTGGGTAACTATAAATACATTAGTGGTGCTGCCTTCAGTAACTTGGTTATCACGCATTAAAATAGAAGTTTGAAATCCTGTAGAAACGGCCTCATCATTTAATAAAATATTCCCTAAAAGAGAGGTTGATTTAATATCACATCTTAACCAACGAATATCTTCAAGCAGTTTAGCTTTTAGTCCTCTAAGCTTTTCTTCAAGAGTAGGGTATTTATTATGAATCGTAAAAGCAAAGAGCGTGGGCTTTAAGGAGGAAGGAATATCATGCTTACGCTGCCCCTGATCACCTCGGGTGATTTGAATATAGACTTGTAAATCGCCTGAACCATTTTGGGTGATGAGTTGAGTGATCATGTTTTGCCAATCACAATTAGGCATAGGTATCTTGATTTTATCAAGATTGCTTTCTAAGCGTTTCAAATGTCTATCAAGGAAAAAGACCTGCCCATTGTATACAGGCAGGACTTCGTATATGCCATCACCGAACAACAAGCCTCGATCAAAAATAGAGATTTTCGCCTCAGATAAAGGAAAATAGTCTCCATTGATGAAAGCAGTTTTCATATATCAAATTCCTATGAACCAAACCAATTTCTATAGCTAAGACGTATTGAATCTTTAGCGCGAGTATACCAACCCCCAGTTTCTACAGATTGCAGGGCGTATAGAGGTCTAGTAGAAATTACTTTATTGTCGAATTGAACAACCAGTTCGCCTATTTTTTCTCCTTGCTTAATAGGAGCCTGGATGTAGGCGGGTACTTTTGTGGAAATACTTAATCGTGAATATTGGCCAGCAGGTATAGTAATAAAATGATCATCTGCAAGACCCACTTTTACTTTATCGACAATTCCTTTATAGAGTGACAGCTCAGCAATAGATTGTGCTTTTTTATAAAGTTGATGGGTTTCGAAAAATCTAAATCCATAATTAAGTAATTTTTCACTGTCATCTGCTCTAACAGAATCACTAGGCTCACCTAAAACTACTGCGAGTAAACGCATGTTATCACGTTTAGCAGAAGAGACTAAACAAAAACCAGCATCACTAGTATGACCTGTTTTAAGTCCATCAACTTGACTGTCTCTCCATAGTAAGCGGTTGCGATTGGGTTGACGAATGCCGTTATAAGTAAACCATTTTTGTTTATACCAACCATAGTATTGGGGGAAATCACTCACTAAGGCACGGCCTAAAATCGCTAGGTCCTTAGCAGTGGTGTATAAGTTAGGATCAGGTAAGCCAGTACTATCAGTGAAATGGCTATTCGACATGCCTAAATTCTGTGCTTGTTGATTCATGATATCGGTGAAAGCATTTTCTGAACCACCTACATGTTCAGCCATTGCTACGCAAGCGTCATTTCCAGAGTCAACAATAATCCCCTTAAGTAAGTCTTCTACAGAAACTTGTTGTCCTTCTTTAATGAACATACGAGAGCCACCAATTTTCCAAGCATCTTTACTTACTCGAACCATATCATTTAAATGGATTTGTTCATGATGCAATGCATTAGAAATAACATACAACGTCATCATTTTAGTTAAAGAAGCAGGGGGTAAATGCTCGTCGCTATTTTTTTCTGCAATTACTTTTCCACTGTTTACATCGATTAATATGTAGGCCTTTGCATTTAAACTAGGGGCAGCAGGAGTTACCATGGGTTTATTAGCAATGGCGGCAGAAGGCCTTATTAACTCTTTTGGTGGTAAATCTTCGGCAAAGCTGTGGGTTGACTGGGCAAATAAAGTAATGAAAAAGAGAGTGGTCATTAAAAAAGATGTTGCTTTGGTCATAATTTTACCTGAGTAGTTGCAAAAATAAATATATCTTATCACAGCATTTTCGCTGCAACCAATCTACTTCAACTAAATAAATCGTTTTTTTTGAGATTCTTAAGAAAATGCAAATTATTGCAATCAAAACTTCGATTATAAGCAAAATTTAGGTATATTAGCACTCTGAATAATCAGAGAATGATAGAAAATATGCGAAAAATAGTACTATTAATCAGCCTGTTAATTATGGGATGCCACAATTCAACACCACCCAATCAATCAGTAACTGATTCCAAAAGAACCACAAAAACCGATGCAAAACCGACTCGGCCTGTGGTCAATGCAGCTATCTATAATCGTTATAAAAATTCCAACCATCGTTATTTACAAGCTCAAGATGGTGCGCCTAATAAAAATAAGTCAGTCAGTTTTAAAGAGCCAATTCCTGCTAAAGAACCATTAAGTCGTTACGGTAATCCTACCGAATATGCAGTAGATGGGCGCATGTATGAAGTGATGAAAAATTCTACTGGTTATAAGGCTCGAGGAGTTGCTTCTTGGTATGGCACTAAATTTCATAAGCAAAGAACCTCAAGTGGCGAACCTTACAATATGTATGTTATGACTGCAGCTCACAAGACTTTGCCTTTGCCTACTTACGTGCGAGTAAAAAACTTAGAAAATGGTAAGGTTGCTGTAGTTAAAGTAAACGACCGTGGCCCATTTCACTCAGATCGAGTCATTGATCTTTCTTATGCAGCAGCCCTTAAACTTGGAGTTTTTCCTAAAGGCACGGCGCATGTAGAGATTGAAACTTTAATGGGGCCTGCGGGACAAGCGCATTATTATTTACAGGCGGGCGCCTTTTCAAGTGAGTTTCTCGCGCGACGTTTAAAGGATAAATTAACCCAATTGTCTACCTCACCAGTATTTATTGAGCACTATAAAGAACATTTTATCGTGCGTGTAGGCCCATTTGGTAATAAAGGCATGGCAGATAGTTTAAAAATGAAATTGGCCCATAATGGGGTTACTGGTTCTTTTTCTGTGCTGATATAAGTGACTCCTGTGATCTCGATTTGAATTTAATTTTGTCATCCCCGAGAGGGAAGAAATCCATCGTGTGGTGGGTTGAGTCAAATGACCCAACCCACAAATCTCTCTAAGCCCCTAGCTAATTAGTGGATAAATAGATAAAATTCATAATACTCATCAAATTTAATAAAATAAAAGAGGGCTCAGGTTAAATGCATGATAGCTCAGTGTTTTATACCATCTTCCTAATCTTCGCTGGAGCTGCCTGTTTATCCACTTTTGTTTTGTATACTAAACAATCTTTACTCGTGGCTTATATTATCCTAGGGGCGATTTTAGGGCCTTGGGGTTTAAAGTTAGTTCCTGATGTCACCACAATCAAACAAGTTGGCGATATTGGGATTGTGTTTCTGCTCTTTTTATTGGGGCTGCATCTACAACCACAAAACCTTCTGCACATGTTAAAAAAGGTCACGTTAATCGCTGTAGTAAGCTCTATAATTTTTGCTTGGATCGCTTATTGTATAGGGATATGGTTTGGTTTGACTAAACTTGAATCACTAGTTCTAGGTGCCTCGATGATGTTTTCCAGTACCATTATCGGCTTGAAATTATTACCTACTACTATATTACATCATCAGCATACTGGTGAAGTCATGATTGGGGTTCTACTGATGCAAGACCTTATCGCGATTATCGTTTTAATTTTGATCAATGGTGCTCAGCAGGGTGGTGGTTTAACTTTTGATGATTTGATCTTAGTTGGAATTGCTTTACCCGCCTTATGCTTCTTTGCTTTTCTTTTTGAACGTTATATTTTAATCAAACTATTAGCTCGTTTTGATAGAACTCAAGAATACGTGTTTTTACTTTCTATTGGTTGGTGCTTAGGCTTATCTGTATTAGCGCAAAAATTGGGTCTCTCTGAGGACATTGGAGCGTTTATTGCCGGAGTTGCTCTAGCAGCTAGCCCCATTTCCTTGTTTATTGCAGAAAGCTTAAAGCCCTTAAGAGACTTTTTTTTAGTGATGTTTTTCTTTTCGATAGGGGCAACCTTTAATTTTAGCTTTGGTGCACAAGTGGTTATACCAGCGTTTATCTTAGCCACCTTGGTACTTCTCATTAAACCCGTGCTTTTTTACGCCATGCTTTACCGTTCCGGAGAAAGAAAACCGGTTGCTAAAGAAGTTGGTGTGCGCCTCGGGCAAGCTAGTGAATTTTCTCTTTTAGTAGCCAGTATTGCGTTAAGTACAGGTTTAATATCCGAAGTAGCTTCTAACTTAATTCAAGCAACGACCATTTTAACTTTTATTGTTTCTTCCTATGTGGTCGTTCTAAACTATCCAACACCAATAGCATTGTCTGACAAAATGCGTAAGGATTAACATAATGAAATTATTAGTCATTGTCATTTGTTTGCTTAGCGAAAGATTTTTAATGCACTCTATGTCTTATCAGCGTTTTTCCTGGTTTGCAGACTATGCAAAGCGCATTTTGCAATTGGATGAAAAAAGTACTTATTTAAAAAGCCCTTGGTTGAAACTAGCAACCATTGTTCTACCTATAGTCATAACGAGTGCTATTATTTACTGTGCCTTATATTCGATAATTTTTGGTTTTGCTGGTTTGATTTTAAGTATTATTATCTTTTTCTATTGCCTAGGCCCGCAGAACGCTTTTTACCCGGTAACAGAAAAAGAAGTTAAGCAACCTCAGATTGGACATTATTTTGCTTTGGTCAATAGTCAATTATTTGCAGTTATTTTCTGGTATATCCTTGCAGGACCCATTGCAATTATTGCTTATCGTTTAATCAGTTTAAGCCAAACCATTCCTGCAGTTCATACTGAAGCCAGACAAGCTACTAATATTCTTGAATGGTTACCTGCACGTTTAACTGCCATACTCTATTTGCTAGTAGGTAATTTTCAACAGGGTTTTGTGAGTTTACGGCAATATCTTTTAGCCTCACCGGAAAAGAACGATACCTTATTGAGTGAATGTGGTTTACAAGCAGTGCGCACCAATCCAGACGAAGAAATTCCTATGCCGGTGGCAGAAACCTTAGTTGAGCAAGCTACCATCGTGTTATTGGTCATGATTGCTTTATTTACTCTAGCTGCATGGATGTAATACATTATCAATGATGGAACTATACTATGAACCTACTAATTCGCCTTTTGATTTGCTTCATGGCTTTATCTCTTTCTGGTTGTAATACCCTGAGCATTTCAAATAAGCCTTGCGCACAAATGTGTGTACAAAAATTAAACCATTGTAAAAGTAGTTGTGTTAATAATTGCCCAGCTTGTTCTTCAGCCTCACGGTACAAAACAGCTACGAATTATTCAAAATATGTGCATCAACAGCGGATTCAAGGCCAAATTATAGCTCGTGAGTTGAATTCTTACCGTGATCCACTACAATGCCGCAAAACAACCTGTAATTGTTCAGCAGATTTCAGTACTTGCATTCAAGCATGCACTGGAGTAATCAAAAAAAGATTACAAGCTGTACCTTATTGCACCTAAAATGATCGAATGTTGGGGACCTTTTTCATGGCAAATGAAACTAATTTTGATTTAGATCCAATTGAAACACGTGAATGGCTGGATGCCTTACAATCTGTATTTGCCAATGATGGTTCCGAACGTGCAGCCTTTCTTTTGCAGCAGCTATTAAGCAAGGCAAATGCAGAAGGTGTTAAATTAGCGAGTTCTATTCATACACCATATCGTAATACCATTAAAAATTACGAAGAAAAGCAAATGCCTCCCGATGAGGGAATTACTAAACGGATCAATGCGTTGATCCGTTGGAATGCTGTAGCTATGGTGCTAAGAGCTGGTAAGTATGCTGCCGAATTAGGTGGTCATATTGCTTCTTACGCCTCTTCCTCTACTTTATATGAGGTCGGTTTCAACCATTTCTTTAAAGGGCCAAAAGGTGGAAATGGTGGCGATCTTTTATATATTCAAGGCCATTCTTCCCCAGGTATTTATGCACGTGCTTTTCTTGAAG
This sequence comes from Legionella sp., assembly GCA_004297865.1. GTDB lineage: Bacteria > Pseudomonadota > Gammaproteobacteria > Legionellales > Legionellaceae > Legionella. The sequence goes on along the minus strand of SCSO01000081.1, from coordinate 2,902 downwards.
GGCGTTTAAGTGAAAATCAACTGGATAAATTCCGTCAGGAAGTAGAGGTTGATGGTTTGTCTTCTTATCCACATCCTTGGCTAATGCCTGATTTCTGGCAATTTCCTACAGTTTCTATGGGTTTAGGTCCCTTACAAGCTATTTATCAAGCTCGTTTCCTTAAGTATTTGGAAAATCGCGGCCTCATCAAAGCTGAAGGGCGTAAGGTTTGGGCTTTTCTTGGTGATGGTGAAATGGATGAGCCGGAATCAGTAGGAGCTCTAAGCATTGCTGCACGAGAAAAATTAGATAACCTCATTTTTGTGGTGAACTGTAATCTCCAACGTCTAGATGGTCCTGTTCGTGGTAATGGAAAAATTATTCAAGAATTGGAAGGTGTATTTCGTGGCGCCGGTTGGAAGGTGATTAAAGTCATATGGGGTGGTCGTTGGGATCCTTTATTTGCCCAAGATAAACAAGGCTGGATGCAAAAACGCATGGAAGAATGTTTGGATGGGGATTATCAAGCCTATAAAGCCAATGATGGCTCTTATGTAAGACAACATTTCTTTAATAAATACCCTGAATTGAAAAAAATGGTGGATAACCTGTCGGATGAAGAAATCTGGCGGCTTAACCGAGGTGGTCATGATCCACAAAAGGTATATGCAGCTTACGCTGAGGCGGTCGAGCATAAAGGTAGTCCAACCGTTATTCTAGCCAAAACGATTAAAGGTTATGGGATGGGTGCTGCAGGTGAAGGGCAAAACATTACCCATCAACAAAAGAAAATGACTATTGATCAATTAAAGGCCTTTAGAGATCGTTTTAGCATTCCGATTAGTGATGAACATATTGCGGAGATTCCTTTCTACAAGCCTGAAGAAGATAGTCCCGAAATCCAATATATTAAAAAACAAAGAGAGGCTTTAGGTGGTTATTTACCCTCACGCACCACAGAGGCTACACCTTTGGCTATCCCTCCTTTATCTGATTTTGCTTCAGTAACCAAAGGGATGGGTGATCGGGAAATTTCAACTACTATGGCTTTTGTGCGTATTCTTTCCACTCTCCTAAAGAATAAAGAAATTAGCTCAAGAATTGTTCCTATCGTACCTGACGAATGTCGTACATTTGGTATGGAAGGTTTATTCCGTCAAATTGGTATTTATTCGCCGGTCGGACAATTATACACGCCAGTAGATCATGAGCAGGTGATGTATTACCGCGAAGCGCAAGATGGGCAAATTTTAGAAGAAGGGATTAATGAAGCAGGAGCCTTCTGCTCGTGGATTGCTGCAGCAACTTCGTATAGCACCAATAAATTAACGATGATTCCGTTCTATATTTATTATTCTATGTTTGGTTTCCAACGTATTGGGGATTTAGCATGGGCGGCTGGAGATATGGGGGCTCGCGGATTCCTACTGGGAGCTACTGCTGGGCGTACCACTTTAGCTGGAGAAGGCTTACAGCATCAAGATGGTCATAGCCATATTAATGCTGCAACTATTCCGAATTGTGTTTCCTATGATCCTACCTATGCATACGAACTGGCAGTCATCATGCAAAATGGTCTTTATCGTATGTATGAAAAAATGGAAAATGTGTTTTACTACATCACAGTTATGAATGAAAACTATGTGCAACCCGATATGCCTGAAGGGGTTGAAGAAGGTATTCTCAAAGGAATGTATGTTCTACAGTCCGCTAAGAAAAAAAATAAAAATCATGTTCAGTTGATGGGTAGCGGCACTATTTTACGGGAAGTGATTAAAGCCGCTGAGATGTTAGCTCAAGATTATTCAGTCACCGCAGATATTTGGAGTGTCACTAGTTTTAACGAATTACGTCGTGATGGTCTAATGGCTGAACGGTACAATTTATTGCACCCAGAAGCTAAAGCTCAAGAATCCTATGTCAGCGCCCAATTAAAGGATACTCAAGGTCCAGTGATTGCAGCTACGGATTATATCCGTTTATACGCGGATCAAATTAGACCTTTTGTTCCTAATCGCTATATCACTCTAGGAACGGATGGCTATGGTCGTAGTGATACCCGTGAACGTTTGCGCCATTTCTTTGAAGTTGATGCCAAATACATTGTTCTCGCTGCTTTAAATGCTTTAGTTGCCGAAGGCACTATGGATAAAGCGCAAGTAGTTGATGCAATCAAACGTTACGGTATTAATCCCGATAAATTGGATCCAGTTACCCATTAGTTAAACGAGGTAAATACTTCCGGTTTAACTGAATGCTGAGGATAAATATGGCTAAAGAGATAGAAATTAAAATACCTGACATCGGCGGCGCAACGGTTGATGTCATTGAGATTCTAGTCAAAGCAGGCGATAAAATTGCTAAAGATGCTTCTTTAATTACATTGGAATCTGATAAAGCGAGTATGGAAATCCCTTCACCAGTGGATGGGACGGTGAGTCAAATTAAAGTAAAGGTAGGGGATAAAGTTTCTGAAGGCGATTTGATTCTTATTGCGCAAGTAGAAGGCGAAGAGAAGAGCACTGCAGAAACTCCTAAAGAAGAATCCAAAAAAGAAGAGACTAAAGTAGACGAGCCAAAGAAGGAAGCTCCCGTTGTAGTTCAATCGCAACGAGTTGATGTAGCCATTCCTGATATTGGTGGAGCCACTGATGTGGATGTCATTGATGTTTTAGTTAAAGTAGGCTCTGAAGTTGAAAAAGATCAAGCGCTGGTCACCTTAGAAGGTGATAAAGCTACTATGGATATTCCTTCTCCTTATGCTGGTACTATTAAAGAAATTAAAATTCAATTAGGAGATAAGGTCGCTCAAGGTACTCCTATCTTAGTCATGGAAACCAAAGAAGCCACTGCCGTTGTAGCGCCAACTGCTTCTCCATCAACTCCTGCACCTAGTGTTGCACCAAACATTTCCGCGCCACAA
>SCSO01000495.1 GCA_004297865.1 Legionella sp. | reverse complement strand
ATTTACTGTTACGGAATAGGCGCTTGTGAAGGGTATCCTTTACCTAATAGTCATTTAGAACAATTAGAATTATTGAAACAATTTGGTTTTAGAGTTTCTTCGGAAACAAAAAAAGCGATTGGGATAGAAGGTTGTCTAGAGTATTACCAAAACATGTTAGCGAAAAGAAATGAATTACCTTTTGAAATTGATGGGGTAGTTTATAAGATTGATAGTATTCCTTTGCAGCAACAATTAGGTTTTGTTTCCCGCGCGCCACGTTTTGCTTGTGCTCATAAATTCCCGGCTTCGGAAGAAATGACGCGCTTGCTGTCAGTTGATTTTCAAGTGGGTCGCACAGGTGCTTTAACTCCAGTTGCTCGTTTGGAACCTGTTTCAGTAGGTGGGGTGACGGTGAGCAACGCGACCCTCCATAATTTGGATGAAATTGAGCGTAAAGATATTCGTATTGGAGATACGGTTATTATTCGTCGTGCCGGTGATGTCATTCCTGAAGTGGTTTCGGTGGTATTAGAAAAACGCCCTGAGCATACGGAAACTATTCATTTACCGAGTCGTTGTCCGGTTTGTGGTTCGGAAGTAGTGCGTGAAGAGGGAGAAGCGATCGCACGTTGTATTGGCGGGCTCTTTTGTAAGGCACAGTTAAAACGCATGATGTGGCATTTTGCCTCCCGTAAGGCTATGTATATTGAAGGTTTAGGCAGTGTGTTGATTGATCAATTAGTTGATGAAGGCATAGTGCATCATTTGGCGGATCTTTATCAATTGGATTTGACTACTTTAGCGAATTTACCGCGTATGGGAGAAAAGTCTGCGAAAAATTTATTGCAGGCTTTGGAAGACAGTAAAAAAACCACCTTTAATCGATTTTTGTATGCTTTAGGAATTCGTGAGATCGGTGAAGCGAGCGCACGTGTTTTGGCAGAGCATTTTTCGGATATTCAATCTTTGCAAGCGGCGACGGTTGAAGAACTCATGACATTAAATGACATAGGTCCTGTAGGCGCAGATTATATCGTACATTTTTTCAA
>SCSO01000080.1 GCA_004297865.1 Legionella sp. | reverse complement strand
TAGCTTGCTCCCTTAGTGTAATCGCGTCGGTATTGCATAGTGCGTGTTTATATATGGGGGATAGATTACTGTTCCGCATTTTTAATACATGATCAGACAATGTGGAAAAATGTTGGGTTATGAAAAGCGTGTAACCCAACCTGCACAGCTATTTAATTTATGTTGCAGAGTATTAAAAATAGCCGCCGATTGCTTTTACTGTATTCGCATTACTTGTCACGTTTTAAATCCCTATAAAAATTTTCATGTGAACCCAGTAGTTTTAACATTCGACTAACATCATCATATTCATAAGCCAATAAAGTGAGTTGTCCGCTGCATCTAAATTTATAAACAAATATCCCTGCTAAATCGCCAATTTTGGCTTCACCTAGTGTTGGATTACGAACAATCTCAGCAACTGCATCATCAACATCGGCTTTTTGATTTGAATGCAATCGCTTATAAGCCCGCCTAAACATGGCACTTTGCAGAACTTGAATTTCTTTCATTCGCCGTGTTCGCCTTGAGGGATAAAGGGTGTGGCAAGCGATAAATCTTCAGCTTTTGCAATCAATAAATCTCGCACAAAATCAATGGGTAAATCAGGATTGTCTAAAGCGGTTCGACCCATTAATGCCCAAAATTCTATTTGACCAGAAACTGTGCGGTGTTCTGCTTTTGCATACATTTTAGCTTCGTTATATAACTCATCATTAACTTGAATGGCAGTCATTATTTACTTCCTGATTTGTTGGGTTGTTAATCTCATTGTAAATAATTTGGCTTGCATAATTAGCGAGGATGTTTCGCTTAAGACTCACTGGATTATGTACTACCCATTGAATTAATAAACTGCTTTTCTAATTCCAGCAAATCCCGCTTACGGGTAGTAGGCATCAATCGCTTGGCGTTTTTTCAAAGCTTCATCAATACCTTTCAGTTGTAATAAACCAAATGCGGCGTTGATTTCGCTCATTTTGCCGTTGATACCTGCCGCAACGACGGTGACTTCATCAACAAGGAAATAAGGGGTCAGACCCATTTATTCAAGGCATATTGATGTAGCTGTTTTAATTCTGCAAAAAGCTGCGCAAATGCCGCCTTGAAAAATCATTGCTCACTCGCCTTTTGCAAAAGTTGTTTAATTTCAGATTCTGGCAAGCCGGGTGGGCACATGCTTTTCGTGCCCACGCGAAACAAACCCGCAATGAGAAAGAATAGGGGTCAGACCACGATTTTATTCGCTAATATGGAGTTTTGTCTATAGCTGAAGCATCTTGCTAATCTGGCGGTTTTTTGCTTTTCTTTTAATCAGGGTAAAAATCTTGGGACATAATCTGTTCTTTTGACCATGGACAGGATTTTGGAAATACCTTGCGTGCAATTCCCGTTTCTTTTATTGCATCGTCAACAGCATCATCCCACGCGTCGGCTTGCCAATCGGCATCAGTAAGCGATGCCTTCAAGCTTGGCGTTTTACAAATTCGCCGCTCGATCCTTTCTCGTTGGGTGCGGATGGTATCTTGCCAACTGCTCCCGCGTCGTTCTGGTTGATACTCCCATTTTAGAAGGTGAGCCAAAAGCACAGCCATTCGGCTAGCAAGTTCGCGCTGTTCGCTTTTACCCACGTCCTTAATCTCCTCAGCAATATGCTCAATGTCCAATCGAGAAAATTGTCCAGAACGCAATAAGTCTACTTGTTCCTGCGCCCAGGCAATAACATCACTATCGTAGCTAGTTTTCATAGAAACCTCAGGGTATGACACATTTATTTAAAAACATTTTGGTGCAGCATTAGAGTCCAGCAATTCTCATTTTGGAAACCATTTAAAATCAATAAGATAAATTTTTGACTTATTCTATGTTTAGTGCATCTGTATAAAAAATAGTCAATTTTTAGCGGCGTAGGTTGGGTTATACGCTTTTCGTAACCCAACATTACACTTATTCATACCCAACATCATCGGGTAAAACAACTGAACAACAGCCCCAATCGGCACTGATAATTTTCTCGCGAATATACCGATGGATACTGCTATACAGCCAATCAACCGGGCGAATAACTTTGCTGTGCTTCACCGGATTGTAATGAATATAATCGACATGCTGAGTAAAGTCTTTTTCATCTCGAATCCTGTGCTCCCAAAACCTATGTTGCCATATCGCCTGCTCTTGTTTGCGCTGCCGACT
>SCSO01000079.1 GCA_004297865.1 Legionella sp. | reverse complement strand
GGTTAATCCCTCTATAAGATTTAAACACTGATCTATCGCAATTTTGGTATTACTGTTGTAGATGGAAGAATCATTTTTAGTATTTATTAATAGCTGTTTAACTTTTAATAATTTAATACCCAACTCATCTTGGCTGACATCAATAATTTGCATGTCAGATAAAATCGCTTTGATAGCTTTTCTTTTGTCTGCACCTACACGTAAGGGTTTAAAAAATTGTTGTGCGTTTAAATACAAATAATACTCTAATGGCGAGGCAATTAATTTTAATTGGGGATGATTAAATTGGCGCTCAATAAAGTGATTTTCACCAGGTACAATCAGAGCAAGGTTATTATCTGATTTAGGCGCGGAAAGTAAAGGGGTTAACAGTGTTGCCCCTATTTGCAGACTGCCTATATAACATTTTGTTGAGGTCCAAAAAATGACTTCCACAAGACGCGCCAGTATGATAGTTGCAATTTGTGTACTATTGCTCGAGAGATTTTCCAATGATCGTCCGAGATTTTGTATTTCCACAAAATCGGATTTTTCTAATTGTTGCCCACTTATCGTTAAAGCATAAGACAAGGCATAAACAGCGAGTATCTTGTCTATAAGAAGGATGCCCCCATAACCTGTTAGTAGTAAAGGAACCATTTTTAGCAGCTCCCGTAAGTACCATACTTTTATTTTACCCGTCTGCTCAAAATAACCTCCCGACTGTTCTGCTAAATCAATTAAACATGTATACATATATTTGCTGGTGTAAGTGTTGGCATTATTCCGTTGTTTCTCCAACCATTGTTTCCAATTGCGAGTCTGTTGAAAATCATTTAAATTATTCTTTTTTTTGAATTCATCTGGATCTATTAGTTTATCACGGCACATACTTAGGGTTTTAAAACAAATTCCGTTATTTTCTGCTTCGGAAAGTTGATTTTCCAACCAAAGAAATTCAGGAAAATTGATGGTTTTGTCCTTTAATTTATCTGGATGGAAGAGTAAAGACAGTTTTTTATATTGCCGGGAAATGGCTTCCGGGGGAATTCCTTCCGCCAAAAGAGTCTGATTAAGCAAACTTTGAAATTGTCCATCCAGTTTTAAAAGAGTTTCTTGTTTTAGTTTTGGACCTTTATAGACTTTCTCTTGTTCGTTATAAACAGCATATTGTTCAACCAATCTTTGAAACTTAGCGCGTATTTGGTTAAGCTCTTCTGGTGGAATCATCCTAACTCCTATTTATTTTTTCGAAAGTACTGCGCGAAAACACTCACTACCAACATACTGTAATAAAATCCGATCATCACATCACTTAAATAATGTCGACATAGCATCACTCGAGATGCGGCAACAAGTAAAGCAATTGCAAGTAAATAATAAAAATATTTCGGTATGAGGACGCCTAAACCGGAGACAACTGCAGCAATGGTCACTGCATGACCTGAAGGAAAAGACCAGAAAGAATCTTTGAATTGAAACCAAT
>SCSO01000508.1 GCA_004297865.1 Legionella sp. | reverse complement strand
CCATCAACTCCTGCACCTAGTGTTGCACCAAACATTTCCGCGCCACAACCTGTAGAACAAGCAAGATCTGTTGCAAGTACTGAAAATGAAACACCTTATACCGGTTTACTTTCTGCAGGACCTGCTGTGCGTCGCATGGCTAGAGAATTTGGCGTTAATCTGGCCTTGGTGAAAGGAAGTGGACGAAAAAATCGTATTAGTAAAGAGGATTTACAAGCCTATGTTAAAGCACGTTTAAGTGAGAAATCATCTGGTTTTAATTTACCTTCTAATCCGGTGATTGATTTTAGTAAGTTTGGTGACATTGAAACCAAGCCATTAAACAAAATTAAAAAGCTCACCGGGACAAATGTTCATCGCTCATGGATAACGATTCCGCATGTGACGCAATTTGATGAAGCGGATATAACTGATCTCGAGGCCTTTAGAAAATCTGAATCAGAGCATGCCGCAGAACTAGGATATAAGCTAACTATTTTAGCCTTTGTTTGTGGGGTGGTTAGTAGAGCATTACATGCCTATCCCCAATTTAATGCGTCTTTAGATGCTAGTGGTGAAAACTTAATCTATAAAAAGTATTGTAATATTGGTATCGCTGTCGAAACTCCTAATGGTTTGGTGGTTCCGGTAATTAAAAATGTTGATAAGTTAACTGTGGCAGAAATTGCAGTGGAAATGGCCCGCCTTAGCACTAAAGCGCGGGATAAGGGTTTAATGCCTGCAGATATGTCTGGCGGTTGTTTTACGATTTCCAGTTTAGGGGGTATTGGTGGAACAGCCTTTACACCTATTGTTAACAGTCCGGAAGTTGCTATTTTGGGTTTATCGCGATCAATCATCAAACCTGTTTATGAAGAGGGTGAGTTTAAGCCACGTCTGATGTTGCCGCTTTCCTTATCCTATGATCATCGCGTGATTGACGGGGCAGAAGCCGCACGCTTCACTCGTTTTATCGCTGAATCATTAAGTGATATTCGCAAAATATTACTTTAATTAAATACAATTGACGAAGAGAATGAAAATGCCTAATAAAATTTCAACTGAAGTAGTAGTAATTGGAAGTGGTCCTGGCGGATATACTGCGGCATTTAGAGCTGCAGATTTAGGAAAAAAAGTAGTTTTAATCGAACGTCATAAAACTTTAGGTGGTGTCT
>SCSO01000078.1 GCA_004297865.1 Legionella sp. | reverse complement strand
GGTTGCGAAATTACAAACCTGAAGGCAATAAGGAAAATGAAGCTACGAGAAGTCTTCATAATATGTCTTTAAGGAAAAGACCTTTGCAAATGGAATCAACTGATTTATTTTTTCCTACTGGGAAAAGAATTAAAACGAGTGATCGTATTGCTTTAATGCCTCTTCAAAATAATTAAGTAAAGTGAAGTTGGTGTTTAAACCCCGTCATTAAGATTATCCCACGAATTAATTAGGCTCTATGCTGCATCAATAATAATAACCATGTATTCAATACTAGTTATACACCCTGCTCATTTAGATACGGAACTTACAGGGTCAACCCTTGCTTTTTGCTATTCAGAAATTTAGAAGCAAAAAGCAAGGGTTGACCCTGAGTGTTACTGTTGCTTGTTTTTTGGTATACATTATTCTATTTCCTCAAGGATCGACCTGTACGCGAATGATACTTTGACTTTGTGGTTGGGGAAGAGCGGGAAGGGTCAGATCTGTCTTTTGCCTCTAGTTTATAACGATAGCAAAAGGCAAGATCTGATAAGTCAAAATTTATAATTTAGACCAACTCTGAAGAGATTTGCAGTTAAATTTGCACTTGTGTTTACGGTGCTTACTCCCAATCCAATTGGGCTAAGTGTAAAGCTAGTTGCTACCTTGTTAAAGTCAACAAACAAATATTCCGCGTTTAGGGTCAAATTTTGGGTTACAAATAATTCAGCCCCTGCCCCAGCTGTCCAACCTACTTTATTAGTTTTCTTATTAGATGTTCTTGTGATATTAAGATCACTATACGAATTTTCAACTTGAAGATCTGTTAATGCAACTCCGCCAGTTCCATAGAGCAAAAATCGACTTGAGTCTACCAAGTACCCTAATCGAGCTCTAGCAGTGAATAGCCAATCAGTATTGGCTGATGTAATTGTAGAGTAAGTGAATGTTGGGACTGTAGGAAAAGGCACATTATTAGCTGCTATGTTCTTATTAAAGGAAAAGGAGCCAAAATCTAAAGCTACTCCATAAAGCAGACTATTTGCAGTCCAGTTATTACCAGCCTGTACGCCACCAATAAATACTCTTGATTTTACAGTACCTGAGCCACTTTGATTAACCGAATTAACATTGACATCAGCAACAAAATAGGTAACGCCTGGGATAGCCGGACCGGAATTAGTAGTTATATCTGAATTAGCCCACGCTCCTCCGATATATCCTCCTAAATAAGGACCGTCCCATACAGGAGTGCTTGGCCCCATAGAACCGGCATAGCAGTTAACAGCAGGCAGCAGGCATGAGCCTAGTATAGCCATCGAAAGATAGTAGGGTTTATTCATTAACTAATTCCTTTTATTTATGAAATTATAAACTATTCATCTTAACTTACTATCCTAATGTAAGTCTATAATCAGGCTGTAAATACCAGAAGAACTTACAGGGTCAAGCCCTGAGGGTTATGGGTGCATTGATCTATTATAGATTTGGAGATAGCAATTAATAAAAAATCAATAGGAATCCCACGAATTTTCAAAGTGTCATTCCCGCTCAATCCGGATTAAAATTTGGCATTTATCCTACAGGAGGGAATCTATATCTATAATGATACTTCAAAGATTCGTAATAGATTCCCATCAGAGTTTGACCCCATTGATTTTGATCTTAAATTTGACTAATCAATACTTCATGACCATAATGCGCCACTTTTTTTATTGTGGAATAATCATGAAAATTACAGGCAAAATTGAGTTAATTAAAACAGCCGGTAGAACAGATAAGTTCGTAAAAAAACAACTACCAAATGATTACTTTTTAGCGCTGAAAATTACTGATATCGATAGTCAACCCATTTCAACTGTAGCAAGTGCCTTTCAAGCATTAAAACCTAGACTGCCATCCATTAAAGTTGGAACTGAAGAGATAAACGGTCTTTTTGAGACTTATAAACTAGCGGCAGAGATGACTGATGTCTGTCATCTTTCTCTTGCTTATTTTGCGGATTTTCGTATAGATCGTGATCTGGGTAAGGAACTTGATCAAGCTAAAGTTGATACGGCATATGAAGAACTAGATGGTAAAATCATATCCTTTGAAATCGAGGGTAGTCCCTTTCAAGTAGTTTCTACTAGCAAAGAACATGTCAAAATTGAAACTGCTGCAGATTTGGTCTATGTACCAGTAGTAGGTAGTGGTCGCGATACTATTCTTAATCTTTTGCCCAACAAGAATACTCAAAAAATGCTGACAGAAATGCTCGCTTGTGTCTTTGGCGAAGGATTTAAACTGTGGAATTCTCAAAAAAAAGAAGTTCCTTTTCATGTAACGATTGCACAAACTGATAAATTAAATCTTCGAATCGACAATTTGGGATTACCACCTACTAGACAAGCAAATTTGCTAAATAACCAATTTACACACCACACAATTCAATTAGAGACCCATATTTTATCCTGCTCTACATTTGGAATTCGTATGGCTATACTAGATTCGGATCACAAAATTTCTTTATATGATTTGTTCACACAAGAACTTCTTTGGTCATATCAACTACACCTACCACAGAACACTCATTTTGATACGCTCGAAATTCTACCTACAGGGGAAGTATTTTATATGACCTCTTCGTGTGAGCCCAAAGATGATTATAGAAATGAATATAAAGTTAATATTCATACCATCTCACAAGGTAAAGAAATTGGTGGTTTCACTATTATCGGACATAGTTCTACTATTTGGATATCAATCAACAAGCAAAACAACTCTCTCATTATACACGATGGGCCTCGTGCCAGTTATAATATACATGGAGAGCAACTTCAAACAGCCAATTTAACTCAAGATGAGGATGCTTTTGTTACAAGTTATGAGGAAGTGCAAGGATATACTGATCGATTAATTCCTCACATAAGCTATCGAGCTAGTTGCCTAGGTACTTTTACAAACAGAGTTGTTTTTGTCCAAAAGCATTCCAAATATAAGGATAGTAGCTACAACAGTAATGATGGCGATGTCGATGGCTTTAGTATATTTGTGTATTATCCCGATACTAAAAAAACGAGCAAATATGCACTTGATTGTGATTATGGAAGGTTTAGAGCTGGCCTAAATGAATTTGGCGAAATGTTATCTACTGACACTCGCCTCATTTTTCCTGTTTTAAATAAACAAGGAAATTATTTGTTTCATTGCATTTCTCTTGTAGATCACAAAATTCAAGTCATTAAAGCCCCCACCTCCTTTGTTTCGGATGCCGGCAACAGAGTTGAGATTGATGGGAATGTGCTCAGCATTTTATTTTATGCCTGTTACCCTCATACCGAATCTAACCCAGATGACAATTTTATACATAAATGGACAGTTGATTTAACTACAGAAGTACAAAGAGATGATTGTTTGGGGATGAAAGATGTTAAAAATCTAGAATTACAAGAAGGAATTGTCGTTGGAACTTTTGATAATAATAACAAATCATCTATCGAAATTAGAAATTATAATCCTCAAATTAATAACGGACAGAAACTTGATCAGGAAGCACCCGCTCCACAATTTTGAATCAATGGGATCAGATTTTGCCTGCCAAACTTTATGACCAGCAAAAGGCAAGATCTGCCACCCCTAAAACATACGGGGTCACCCATATGAATTAAGACATGTACCAATGGCCTAAAAGGACATTGGAAGTTCTTGGCAAAAATGCCTCAGAAATTATTTAGTGCCGTGCGCAGTCCAAGTCGAGAGGTTCAATTACCTTAATCAAATTGTTGGTCTTCACAGCCCAACAATATCAGCTTTTCAGAACTTACAGGGTCAACTGACAAAAGAATAGTTACGGTAATTTGCATAGTACGTACATTAGGAGCTATGTGAAATAGCTGACATGAACTCAAGATCAATGCCTTTATCTAGCGCAAGCTTTATATGCTCTTTCAATGATTCAATTTCTTCTATAG
>SCSO01000077.1 GCA_004297865.1 Legionella sp. | reverse complement strand
CTGGTCGTCATCTGCTGTTGTGCTTGTAAGACTTGAGTTGCCCGTTCCAGCATTCGTTGTTTATGCCAGGGACTAAGTTTAGGTAAAGTAAAATCAGAGTATGTGGTCATTTTTAAAACATCAAAATCAGTTAAAACAAAAAGAGGCAGCCTAAGCTACCCCTTTCCTGAGTAATTATAAAATTACTCGCCGCCGCAACAACCTTTGCAAGAAGCAGCTTTGCAGCAAGCAGCTTTATCAGTAGCTTTAGAGCAATCAGTACCTTTGCAACCAGTACAAGTAGTAGTAGTTGTAGTAGTTGTAGCTTCATCAGCATAAGCAACTGACATCATTGGAGCTGAAGATAAAGCAGTTAGAAGAGCAGCAACAGCCATTGTAGATTTTTTCATTTTATAACTTCCTTGATAGTTAAGGTTTTTATTTTAGACCCTTAAAGATAGTAACAAACAATTTTAAATATTTCTCCTATTTTTTTTAAAAAATAAGATTAATTTCAAAGCAAACAAGCCAAACAGAACACCGATAGATTATTATTGTCGATCATGTCATTTTAAAAGACATTATTAAGATAATTCCTTTTTGGAGATCTGACGAAACAAAGCATCCATCATACGTGTACTAAGAATGCGCTTTAGGAAAATAAATAAATGCGCAGGAAAAGTTACCGGGTACTTTGCTCGGGGTTTTTTAGCTTCGATCGCATGAATTAGTTTAGCGATAACCGCTATGGTGCCTTTAGTAAATGCTGAATTACTTTTAGCCTGCTTATAGGAAGTAAGCATGACTTCGTATTGTTTTTTAAAATGACTATTTTCCATATTGATGTCTTTTAAAGAGCTATCCACACAATTATCGCGAAATCGACTTTCTATAGGCCCAGGTTCTATAGTTACCACATCGATACCAGAGGATTTCAATTCCAGTCTTAAAGTATCACTTAGGCCTTCAACAGCATATTTGGATGCGTTATAAGCACCGCGCATGGGTAAACTAATAATACCTAAAATGGAACTGAGATTGATGATGCGTCCATAGCCTTGTTTTCTCATAATAGGAATGGCCAAATTGGTTAATTCCAATAAGCCGAACACATTAGTTTCGAATTGTTTCCTAATCACATCACGACTTATGTCTTCTAAAGCCCCTGCTTGACCGTATCCGGCGTTGTTGATCAAGACGTCTAGACGACCATTAGTGAGGATTAAAAGTTGGCTAAATGCATTTTGAATAGACAGGGAGTCTGCCACGTCTAACTGTAAGGACTCTATACCTAAAGCGTCTAGTTTTTTTACGTCTTCTATACGACGGCAGGAAGCTATTACTCGATGCCCACGATTTTTTAACGTCAGCGCTGCATCGTAACCTATACCGGTGGAGCAACCAGTGATTAAAATGATTTGTTTTTTCATGGGTTTTGTTTTGGAAAAAGTGATGAGGACACAGTAGCAAGCATGGATGATTAATTCAACCCTGATGAAAGCAATCTGATCAAGAGTGTAGCCTGTAATTAGACATCCAAAGCAAATGCCCATTTTTTAAACAGATAGTCTATACTTATTAATAAACTTAAGATGCCGGTGAGTATTATGAGCACAATCATGACACGGAGTTTAAAAACCATCACCCTATTTTGCTCTGCATTCATTTTGTTTGCTGGACTTTTATTTAGCACCCCTGCCAAAGCAGCTTATATCGGTTTTCATGTTCTGAGTTCAGGCCCTGGTTATGTGGTTTATTCTTCACAGCCGAGAAATTACTTCTGGACTTCATGGCGTTATATAGGGCGTGGTTGTCAAAAAACTTGTCTTATTAACCGCTGGACCGGGGAAGTCGTTCGCTGCCACCGCCGTTGTTATTAGCCGCAGCCTCTTCTTTTATATTCGGACTAGTAAAAACCTGCCCCCAATAAGTATTTGCAGTCATCCCTTTACGTGCCCAAAATGAAGGTAATAATTTTTTACTATATAATGTCGGCTGTGGAGGCGGAATCGGTAGTTTTTCTCGTTTTTTTGAAGATTTTGGAGCTGTATCCAACCGGGCACTATTAGGAGGTGTGGAGGGAACACTTGATGGTTTTTCTGCTTTGAGTTCATTCTTAAAACGCTCCAGGACCACTTCATAACTATTGTGTTGCAGACAAGGTTTTGTTGATAACTTGCGATTTTTTGCAATTTTGATTTCGTCAATAATGTCTTCGATTTGCAGATGCTGTTTAGCAATTAAACGTCTAATTTTATGTATTTCTTTATCTAAGCTTTTTCGCTTGTTCTTTAAGTGGATTAATTCACGCCGGGAAAGATCCGAATTTTCTAGGCTCGCTATTAAATCCTTTTTTTCACTCTGTTTGCTTTCCTTGACATTATTAAGCCGCCTAATATTTTCTTGAAGGCCTATTATTGAGCGGTTCCAGAGCATAACAGGAAAACAATCCTCTTGCGATTTATTGGCAGCTATATATTCACGTAAAGAGGAATGAGTGGAATTGGTTGAATTTATAGCAGACAAACGATCATAAAGTTCCCGCGTACATTGAGGCAAAGCAGTATAATATTTAAAAGCGAGCAACTGAATATTGGTAAAAATCAATAAGAAGGCGTCATAATTGTGTAATTTTAACAATTTGTCAGAAATCATTATCCATCGGCGCATTGCACTCAATTGCGCATCAGGGTTAATGTGTTGGGTGATGTCTTTTTTAAGAAAATATTCTAAGCAAGTACGACTCTGATTATAATATTGTAGACCAACACTTTCTTCTGGCCTTTCAAATCCGGAAGGATTGCGAAATTCTTTTAAATCTAATT